>NZ_JBEZFH010000010.1:0-80695 GCF_040649355.1 Sphaerisporangium sp. NPDC049002
ATCATGACCGGGAACCTACATGGGATGGAGGTCGGTAGATGGCAGCGCGTACCCGGCAGGAAGAGCAGTTCATTCACTTGGTCCGGCTGGCGTGGCTGGCTGGTGCCGGAACTCCTTCGCGACTACCGCGCCGTCACACCGGGAATCCGGTTCGAGCTCCACCAGGGCTTGGCGCGCGAACTGTACGCCTGGCTGCGCCACGGGGACATCGACGCCGCGCTGGTCACCCCGCCCCGCGACGGCGGCGACCCGCTCTGGCACGGGCTGCGGGACCAGCAGCTCTGCATCGCCCTGGCCGCCGACCACCCGCTCGCCGGCGTGTCGGGGCTCGCGCTCAGGGACGTACGCGACGAGCCGTTCATCGCCTTCGCCCAGACCACGGACCTGCGCCGGGTGATCGACAGGCTGTGCCAGGACGCCGGGTTCGCGCCCGTGATCGCGTTCGAGAGCGAGGAGATCGCCACGGTGCGGGGGCTCGTCAGCGCCGGGCTCGGCGTGGGGGTCCTGCCGCGCCCCGCGGTGCTCGAACACGACGACCCCGTGTACCGCCCGCTCGTACCGGAGCGGCGGCGGCCGATCGGCCTCGCCTGGCACCCGAGTCCGGCCCCCACGGCCGCGACCGCGGGGTTCGTCGAGCACCTGCGCCGGGGCGGCGCCGGCGACCGGGAAACCCAGACCGCGAGGGGACGCGGGCGACCGGCCTGACCCCGGGGCCCGTACCGGGTCAGGAGCGCAGGGGGACGGTCCTCGTGCCCGCGTAGGTCGAGTGGGAGGTGACGGCCGACGGGGTGCGCAGACCGGGGTTGGCGAGGAACAGATTCCTCAGCAGGGAGAACGGGCCGCCGTCGCTCTCGGCGTCCGCGACCGTGTCCAGCAGCCTCAGCTCGGAGTCCTGGAGGTCCTTGTGGAACCGCTCGGCGAGGTCCCAGCCGTCCCATGGCAGCACCTCCACCTTGTTCAGGGCCGCCAGGTCGCGCACGACGCTGCTCTGGACGAAGTCCATGCCCGACAGGTTGAGGAACGGCATCCCGAACTTCTCCGGGTCGGAGCGGCCCGCCCGGCAGGCCCGCCAGGCGTCGCCCGCCACGAGGAACCCGTCCCTCGGCACGTCCATCGGGTCGAACGAGATCTTGAACTCCTCCATCAGCTCCGGGGCCGGAAGCTGGGCGTCGGCCAGGGTCCATCCGCGCTCGGGGCTCCAGTACTCGGCGACCCAGTGGTCCTTGTAAGACCCGGCGAAGAAGTACGAGGCGAAGCCGCAGCGGATCCGGGCGGGCGTGCCCGTGCTCCTCAGCAGCGAGCACAGCAGGAGCGCGAAGTCGCGGCAGGTTCCGGCGAACCGCTTCTCGGGCGGGCGGGCGACCGTCAGGGGCTGGCCGTCCCGCTCGCTGATGATGCTGAGGATGGCGGAGACGTAGCGCGTCTCGGCCTCGTTCTTACGGTGGTCCGGCAGCGTGAAGCCGAAGTAGGTGGTCTCCTCCCGGTGGATCAGGAGGTTTCGGACCATCAGGGCGAGCTCGGACGGGTCGCTCGGAACGCCTTCCAGCCTGCCGAGATCCCCGGGGTCGCTGAAGACGCTGTGGGCGAGATAGAAGGCCTGCTCTTCGGCTTCAAGAGTGTGACGTGCGTCGGTCATTGTCGCCTTCCCTCGCTGTAGACCGGAACCGCGCGGCCTTAGCTTGACGGGCGCTAATGGCAAATGTCCACAATATCGTTTGTAAATTCGGCGGTACCAGAACATGGACCGGCCGCGTCCCCTTCACATCACCCGCCCCACCGGCCCAGCGGAGCGACCTCCGGAGCGTGGTCAGCGCCGGTTCGGAGGGAGCGGGACGGGAGAATCGGCCCGATGCGTGGGGCCGTGCGGATCCGCGCAGTGCGCGTCGGCCTGGCCGATGGCGAGGAGCTCGGGCGTCGCGTGGTCGACCTGCAAGGTGGTGTGCCCGATGCCGTACTCGTCGCGGACCAGGCGCTCGGCGGCCACCCGTACGGCGTGGCAGTGGGCGCCCGGTGTCACCAGGATGTGCGCGGACAGCGCCGCGTAGCCCGAGGTGACCTCCCAGATGTGCAGGTCGTGTACCTCCACGACGTGCTCAAGCGCGGCCGTCTTCCTGCCGATCTCGGCGGGGTTCATCCCGGCGGGCGCGGCCTCCATGAAGACCCTGGCCGAGTCGCGCACGAGGCCCCACCCGGCCCTGAGCATCAGCGCGGCGACCACCAGCGCGGCGATCGCGTCGGCCCGGCCCCAGCCGGTGAGCCAGATCACCAGTCCTGCGACCGTCGTGGCCACGAAGGCGTACAGGTCGTTGAGTATGTGCTGGAAGGCGCCCTCGACGTTGAGGCTGGACCGGTTGGCCCTGCTGAGCATCCAGGTGGCGGCGATGTTGACCGCGATCCCGGTCAGGCCGGTGAAGACGACGTACGCTCCCTCGACCACGGGGGGCGTGATGAGGCGTCCGATGCCCTCGTACACGAAGTAGGCGCTCAGCAGGAGCAGCGTGATGCCGTTGATCTGCGCGGAGATGATCTCAGCGCGTTTGAGCCCGTAGGTGAAGCCGCCCTGCGGCGGACGCTGGGCGATGCGCATCGCGACCAGCGCGAAGACGATGGCGATGGCGTCGGTCAGCATGTGGCCCGCATCCGAGATCAGCGCCAGCGACTGCGCGATGAAGCCGATGACCACCTCGACGGCCATGAAGCCCACGATGAGCGTGAGCGCCCCGGTCAGGTAGCGCCGGTCGGCCTCGGCGCTGACCCCGTGCCCGTGCCCGTGGCCATGGCCGTGTCCCCGCTCGGCGCCGGATGTGTCACCCATCGCCCAGTTCCCCTTCCGTGTGTCTGGCATGGGTGATGGCGAGGTCGAACAGCATGCGCACGTGGGAGTCGGCGAGCTGGTAGTAGGCCATCCGCCCGGACCGGCGCACCTTGACCACCCGGCGCATCCGGAGCAGTCTCAGCGCGTGGGAGGCCCCCGACATGCTCTGGCCGGTCGCGGCGGCGAGGTCGCACACGCACATCTCGCCGCCCTCCAGCAGGGCTGCCATCATCCGCAGCCGGCCGGGATCCGCGAGCAGGCCGAACACCTGGGCGAGGTCCTGCACCGTCTCCTCGCCAGGGAGCGCCCGGCGTACCGACGACACCCGCTCCGCGTCCACCACCGGTACCGAGCACGCGTCGGGCTCCATCGCTACAACGCTTGAACGATCCTTCATATATCGAAGTGTAGGAAACGGGGGCTCCACCTGTCGACTCCGGGAGTGGTGCCGTGGGAGGAGCGCTGTGCCGTACCGGAGCCGGGCCGGTACGGCACAGCCTGGGGGGATCCAGGATCAGACGGTCGTGGCCTGACGGAGGGTCACAGGGGCGTGAAGGCCCCGGTCTCCGGCTGGTAGTTGGAGACCACGCCGGTGTGCACTTCGTAGAACCAGCCGTGCAGGCGCAGCCGCCCGCCGGCGATGCGCCGGGCCACCCGGGGGTAGCGGCGCAGCTTGTCGAGCTGGGCGATGAGATGGGCGCGCCCGGGCTCCTCGTCCCCTGTCACCCGCGCCTCCCGCCAGCGGTGGGTCTGGAGCAGCCACCACCGCGTGGTCGGGGCCGAGCGGAGCGTCCAGGAGCGGATCCGGCCCTGTACGGCGCCGCAGTGGGTGTGGCCGCACACGATCAGGTCCTCCACGCCGAGGATGTTGACCGCGTACTCGATGGTGGCGGCCTCGGCGGTGAGGCGGCCGAGGCGGTAGGGCGGGATGACGTTCCCCGCCGTGCGCAACTCGAACAGCTCGCCGGGCCGGGCTCCGGTGATCAGCGACGGGATGACCTGCGCGTCGGAGCAGGTGATGAACATCGCCTGGGGCGAGACGCCTTCTCTGAGGGTGGCCGCCTGTTCTCGGCCCCCGCTGACCTTCTGGTGGAACGTCCGGGCATGGTCGATCAACGACTGCATGGGAGTGGACTCCTTCGTGCTGATGACGGGCATGGAAGACCGGCCGGACGCGCGCGAGCGCGCCCGGTCCCCGCGTTCGCGCGCGGAGAGCCCGTCGATCAGCAGCGGAAGATCGGCAGTCGCGGCCCCGACGCCCGCGTCCATCGCAGGGCGGAGACGCCCGCGCCGTAGGGCCTCGCCGGGCGGGCCGATCTCCCGAGCGCTCTCGCGGGGCGCCCGTGACGTGACGGCGGCTGGGGAGGCTTGGCCCATCCGGCGGAGCAGGGATGCCCCCCCGGCTTCGGGCAGCCGTCGTGGTCGATGTCCTCGGGAGCCTGCGGAGGGGCGGGGTCCGGCGGTGACGCGGCCGTGGGAACGACCGGACCCGCCTGGGCGACCGGAAGGCCGCCGAAGTGACCGCCGTGCGGAGCGATGCCGTGGACGAGCAGGATGACGGCCGCCACGGCCACGAAGGTGCGAAGAGCCGCCCGCACCTCAGATCGTCGCTCCGTCAACGCATCGCTCCACTACTTATAGCATGCAGTTGACTACTGATAGTAGTCGAAGGCTCGTGTTCCGTACATCGGCTGTTTGGCAAAGGCGCTGGTCACGGTGGGGGGCAGGGCCGAAAACCCCTTATTGCACGGGATTTCGTGAGCACGGGCTCCTCGATCACGACACGGCACCTGCGGGCCATCCGGCGTTGTGCCGCCGGTCACGAGGCATCCCTAACGTGACGGCCATGAAGAGAACCATGATCGGCCTGAGCGCCGCCGTACTGGCGCTGAGCCTTTCCGCTCCGGCCTTCGCCGCGGACCACGGGCACGACGGCCACGGCGGCCGCCCGGGTCACGGCGACGGCAAGTTCGGCCGCGCGACGCTGACCGGCTTCGCGTCCCTCCCCGCCGAGACCTACGTTCCCGGCAGCGAGCCGTCGGGCTCCGCGCTCGGCACGACCCCGGTCAACGGGATCGCCGCGCCGTTCCCCGGCCAGCCCGTTCAGGGCTTCAGCGGCGTGCTCCGCCGTGACGACGGCAGCTTCGACGTGCTGTCCGACAACGGGTACGGCAACAAGGCCAACAGCGGCGACTTCCTCCTGCGGATCCAGCGGATCAAGCCCGACTTCCGGTCCGGCGCCGTCAAGGTCATCGGGGGTGTCAACCTGAGCGACCCCGACCGCCGCGTCCCCTTCCCGCTGACCCGAGCGGACCGCACGCTCACGGGTTCCGACTTCGACGTCGAGTCGATCGTCAGGGACGCGGACGGCACCTACTGGATCGGCGACGAGTTCGGCCCGTTCCTGCTGCACTTCTCGGCCAAGGGCAAGATGCTCGAAGCCCCGATCACCCTGCCGGGCGTGCAGGCTCCCGAGAACCCCTACCTCAACGGCGCCCAGCCCAACCTCGGCGGCAGCAAGGGCTTCGAGGGCATGGCGCGCTCGGTCGACGGCCGCAAGCTCTACCCGATGCTCGAAGGCACCGTGGCCGGCGACCCTGCGGGCTCGCTCCGGATCAACGAGTTCGACCTGCGCAAGCGTTCCTACACCGGCCGCAAGTGGATCTACCAGCTTGAGGCGCCGAGCAACGCCATCGGCGACATGATCACGGTGGACGAGAACCGTTTCCTGGTCATCGAGCGGGACGGCGCGCAGGGCGACGCCGCGGCGCTGAAGAAGATCTACCTGATCGACGTCCGCGACCGCGACCGTGACGGCAAGGTCGACAAGACCCAGGTGGTCGACCTCCTCGACCTGGCCAACCCCAAGGGCCTCGGCGGTTTCGGGACGACCTTCCGCTTCCCGTTCGTGACCATCGAGGACGTCGTCATCCTCGACGACTCGACGCTCGGCGTGCTGAACGACAACAACTTCCCCGGCTCGTCCGGCCGCACGCCCGGCAAGGCCGACAACAACGAGTTCATCACCGTACGGTTGTCGCGCCCGCTGGGCGCCGACCCCCGCGCCACCCGCTGCTGACGGCGCCCTTCCCCGCCGGCTCGGTCAGCCGGCGGGGGAGGTGGCGGTGACGCGGGTCCACTCGATGCGGGCCTCGGCCGCGTTGCCGTGCGAGGTGCCCGTCACCCAGTGCGTCACCTGCGGGTTCTCGCGGCTGCTCTGCACCGCCCAGGTGGCGCCGGTGTCGGCGCCGTCGCGGTGGAGCCTGGCCGTCCCCGCGCTGTCGACCGTGACCTTCCAGGTCGACGGCGCCGGGGAGGTGGCCGAGGAGTAGACCTTCTCCCACACGGAGGAGCCCTTCCTGATCGTCCAGACCCCGCTCTTCTGTACCGCCAGCATCAGCCGCACGTAGCCGTTGGCGACCTTGGTCCCGAGGCTGACGCCCTCGCCGGTGACGGGGTCCAGGGCGCTGTCGTCGTCCACCCGGCCCCGGAACTCAAGCGTGAAGTCGCAGCCCCTGGTGACGTCGAGCCCGATGGACGCCTTCGACGCCTTCTGGCCGGCGCTGCGCAACCGCAGGGCGCCGTCCTTCACCTCGGCCGTACCTCCGGAGGGGTCGAGGGTCCAGTCGCCGAACGTGTCCCACGTGCTGCTCGCGACGTTGTCGGCCACCTCGACGAAGTCGACCAGGGCCCCGGCGGGGGCGGCGGCGGTCCCCGAGCACCACACCGACACCTGCGGGGCCTCGCCGGAGGCGGAGACGGCCCAGCGGGCCGCCGTCTCGGCGCCGTCGCGGTACAGGGCGGCGTTCCCCCGCGCGTCGACGGCCACCTGCCACAGGTGCGGGGCCGCGGTGTCGCCGGCCGCCGCGTACACGCGGCTCCACCCCGGCGTGCCCTGGACGAACGCGTACACGCCGTCGGGCTGGAGGGACAGCATCAGCCTCCTGACGCCGGTGGCGACCTTCAGCGCGAGGCCGGCCCCGGCCCCGGTCGCGGGGTCCAGCCGGGAGTACGCGGTGACCTGGGCCTTGATCGCCGCCACGAACCCGCTGGACGGGCCGTACCGCTGGGTGATCCCGGAGAACCCCGCCCCGCCGGCCGAGGCGTCGGCCAGGCGCAGGCGGCCGGACCCGTCGAGCTCGACAGTCCCCCCGCCGCCCCCGCCGCTCGTCACCGTCCAGCCGGCGAGGTCGTTCCAGCCGGGGCCGACTCCGGTGAACGCCCCGGAGACGTCGAGCCTCGCCACCTTGATGTTGGTCTGGTTGTGCTCCCAGACGACGAAGAACCGGCCGGGCTCGTACTCGTCCGCGCTCGCGTACACGTCCCAGCCCCGGGCCGCGCCCCTGGTCAGCCGCGCGCCGTCGGCGAAGAGCCGCCCCGGGCCCCACGGGGTGTGCGGCCGCTTGACCTTGTAGCAGAGGACCTCGCGGTACTGATCGGGCTTGTCGGCCCCCGCGCCCGTGAACGGCCCGGCGAGCGTGGTGTAGATGGTGAGGTACTGGTCGTTCGCGTCCTTGGCGAAGAACCCTTTGACGTAATAATTCGGGATATTGGGGTCGAGGGTCATCGGGGACCACGTGAGCCCGCCATCCGTGCTGGTCGCGGTCGCGGCGTACGAGGTGTGGGTGCGGTAGAAGGCGTCCCTGGCTGCGGCGGACGTGCCGCCCGTGAGGTTCAGCGTGCGCGCCACCATCAGCAGCGTGCCAGGGTCGTCATGGGAGACGGCGAGCTGCGGCTCCTCGACGCCGACGCCGGGAGGGTTCGCGGCGAGCGCGCCCGAGGTCCAGGTCGTCAGGTCGGACGAGCGGAGCACGCCCGCCCGCGTGGCGCCCCCGGACTCCCGCCAGTAGGGGACCAGCCAGGTTCCCTCGTGCCTGATCGGCTTGCCCGCCACCACCACGCCCCTGCCGTTGGCCGGGACGTCCACGGTGACGGGGAAGCCGGTCCAGGTACGGCCCCCGTCGGTGCTCTTCTTCGCCACCATGGCCACCGGGAAGCCGTCCACCTCGCCCCGCGCGTCCCGGTCGGCGGCCGTGGTGATCCGGCCGAGGAGCGCGTACAGGGTGCCGCCGTCGTTCAGGAAGATCACGTAGTGGTAGCGGTGGGTGGAGGTCGCCGCCGCGAGCGTGCCGGTCGTCCAGGTGAGGCCCCCGTCGGCGGACCGGGCGTACAGGATGGAGCCCTGGTCGGTCGGGGACGGGTCCCGCGCGTCGCGCGCCCCCGCCCGCCAGGCGGCCACGACGCGCCGGGCGTCGAGCGCGACGACGTCGGGGACGCGGTTCCCCTCGTGGGCCAGCTCACCGTGGGAGTCGGTCTCGACCGTCCGGTAGACGGTGACGGGGGCGCTGACCGCCTGGCCGACGACGTCGGCGTCCGGCCAGGCGGGGGCGCGGTTCCGGTCCGGGGGGACGGTCGGGCTCATGGATCACAGCGAACATGACCCGGCTCGCGCGGCGCAGGAAGTCCACCGCGCTTTCACCGGGTGTTCACCGGCGCCCGCCGCCCCCTCACCGGGTTTCTTCTATGGGCTCGTGCAGGTGAGCGCCGGAGTCCCGGCGGTCCCCGACGCCACGTACCCGAAGGTGGTGGTGCCGTTACCCGCGATGGTGCGGTTGTAGTCGGCGTTCTTGACCGTGATGGCCGATCCGCTGACGGTGTACGTGCCGTTCCACAGGCTGTTGATCGTCGTACCGCTGGGCAGGGTCCACTTGACCGTCCAGCCGTTGAGCGAGGCGCTGCCGTTGTTCTTGACCGTGACCTCGGCCTGGTAGCCGCCGGACCAGGTGCTGGTGGTCTTGAAGGTGGCCGAGCACGCGCCGGTGCCGCCGGTCGGGGTGGGGGTGGGCGTCGGCGTCGGAGTGACGGTGGGCGTGGGGGTGGGCGTGACGGTCGGGGTCACCGTGGGGGTGGGGGTGGGCGTCGGGGAGGGCCCGCCGCCGCCGGGGCCGACGCCGGTGACCTGCCCGTTACCGCCGTCGAAGACCACGTCCGAGCAGCCGTAGAAGGTCTCCTGGCTGTCCGAGCGCTGCCACACCGAGTAGATGATGTGACGCCCGCTCTTGCCGGACGGAAGCGTCGCGTTCCAGTAGTAGTAGGAGTCCGCGTTCCCCGGCGATCCCACGCTCGGCGGGTCGGGGGCGGTGTAGAACGGCGTGCTCTCCAGGTCGCTCCACGCCAGCGGGCGGGTGGGGCTCCAGCTGTCCTTGGTGATGTAGGTGCGGAAGGACCCCGGGTGCGCGGCCCACTTGTTGTAGCGGAACTGGATGTTGGCACCCGAGGTCAGGTGGGTCACCGGCCAGTCGTTGCGGGCGAGGTCGAAGCCGTTGAAGTCGTACACGACCGCGCCGCCGCTGCACAGCTTGCCGTCGGGGATGAAGCCGCTCATACGGCCTCCGCCGTCGGAGCGCAGCACGGCGAACCAGTTGTACAGGGAGTTGGTACCACTCTGCGCGACCGCCGCCGCGCAGGCCGGGTTGTTGGGCACGATGGCGCCGTTGGAGGTCAGCCCGTCCTTCCAGCAAAGGTACGTCCGGCTGCCGGGCATCATCATCGCCCCGTGCGCCGACGCCGTGCCCGGGAACAACACCACCACGAGCAGGGTCGTGACGATCGCGGCGGCGCCGGCGAGCGTGATCTTTCGTCGCTTTCTCATGGAACACCTTTCGAGGGTTACGACGCAGGCCCCCGGCGCACACCTTCGACGTCCATGGCGGCAGCACGTCCGGCACGCTTGAGCACGTCACGGACATCAAGCACGTCAAGGAGTCACCGAGGACCTGGTGAAGTAACCGGTCGTCGCCGTGGGGCGAACAAGCCGTCGACTGCGGACCAGCATGCGAAAGCGCTCACGCGTAACGAACTGTAGGCCGCCGCAGCTGGGGTGGGAATCGGCCCGCGGCACGGCCGGCCGTACCCTCGGGGGGACGGCGGTCCCGTCGCAGCTAGGACCCGTGATCCGCGCCGGGGCGTGCCGTACGCCGGATGAAACGGCGTGAAATTTTCGCGAATCCCGGAGATCGGTCAGGATGATGGGGTGGACGTACGCCCCATCTCGCCCTCGGCGCTGGCCGAGGAACTCGCCGATCGCATAGCCGACGCTCCCGAGGACGCCTGGGTGAGGGTCGCGCTCGACGGAGCCCCCGCGGCACGGCCGGGAGAGCTGGCCGGGGCGCTGGTCGCGCCGCTGCGCCTGCGTGGTCGCGAGGTCCTCCGCGTCTCGGCCGCCGACTTCCTGCGCCCGGCGTCGCTCCGCTTCGAGTACGGCCGCACGGACCCCGACGCGTTCTACGACGACTGGCTCGACCACGGCGGCCTGTCGCGTGAGGTCCTGAACCCGCTCGAACCCGGCGGTTCGGGCAAGGTGCTCCCGACGCTGTGGGATACCAAGATCGACCGGGCCACACGGGCGTCCTACGTGACCATGCCGCGGGGCGGCGTCCTGGTCGTGGACGGGGCGCTGCTGCTCGGCCGCTGGCTGCCGTTCGACGTGACCGTTCACCTGTGGCTCTCGCCCGGCGCGCTGGCCCGGCGGACCGCCGAGGACCAGCGGTGGACCCTGCCCGCCTACGCGAGGTACGAGGAGGAGGCCGCTCCTCTGGACACCGCCGACGTGGTGGTCCGCGTCGACGACCCCCGGCACCCCGCGATCGTCACCCGGCCTCGTTAGCCGCCCTCGCCGGCCGCCCTCGCCGGCCGCCCTTGTCGGCGGTCCTTGCCGGCCGGCCTGGTGGCGGAACGGTCAGGGTTGCCGCGGTCCTCTACAGGGCAGGGGGCCTATTAGGGGCTTGACCAGGTACGACTTGCTCTTCCGACGAAACGTGGGGTCGTCGAGATGTGCGGAATCTGTGGGTGGGTGGACTTCGAGGGCGATCTTCAGGAGTCACGGGACACCCTGCGCGACATGACGGAGACCATGGCCTGCCGTGGGCCGGACGACGAGGGGATGTGGCTCTCTCCACATGGGGCGCTGGGCCACCGGCGGCTCGCGATCATCGACATCGAGGGCGGGCGCCAGCCGATGGTCGCCGAGGAGGACGGCGAGGTCCTGGCCGTCCTCACCTACAGCGGCGAGGTCTACAACTTCCAGGAACTGCGCGCCGAACTGGCCGCGCGCGGTCACCGGTTCCGCACCCGCAGCGACACCGAGGTCGTCCTGCGCGCCTACCTCGAATGGGGAGCCGATCTCGGCAGCCGCCTCAACGGCATGTACGCCTTCGGGATCTGGGACGCCCGCGAGGACCGGTTGGTGCTCGTCCGCGACCGGCTCGGGATCAAGCCGCTCTACTACTACCCGACCCGGGCGGGCGTGCTGTTCGGCTCCGAGCCCAAGGCGATCCTCGCCAACCCGCTGTCCCAGCCGCCCAGGGTGGACGCCGATGGGCTCAGAGAGCTGCTCTCGTTCGTCAAGACTCCGGAATGCGCGATCTACCAGGGAATGTACGAAGTGCGCCCAGGCGGGGTCGTCACGGTCAGCCGGCAGGGGGTGGCCAAGGACCGCTACTGGCGGCTGGAGGCCCGCGAGCACACCGACGACGTGCGGACCACCGTCCACACCATTCGCGGGCTGCTGGACGACATCATCGAACGGCAGCTGATCTCCGATGTGCCGTTGTGCACGCTGCTGTCCGGTGGCCTGGACTCCAGTGCCGTCACCGCGCTCGCCGCGAAGGGCCTCCGGGCCCACGGCAAGGGCAAGCTCCGCTCGTTCTCCGTCGACTTCGTCGGCTACACCGAGAACTTCAGCCCCGACGAGATGCGCGACACCCCGGACACGCCGTACGTCCACGACCTCGTCCGGCACCTGGAGGATCTCGGCGTCGAGCACACCGACATCGTCCTCGACTCCGCCGAGCTCATGGACCCGAAGATACGGGCCGCCGTGCTGCGGGCACGCGATCTGCCCGTGGGCATCGGCGACATGGACACCTCGCTCTACCTGCTGTTCAGGGCGATCAGGGCCTACTCGACGGTCGCGCTGTCGGGGGAGTCGGCCGACGAGGTCTTCGGCGGCTACCGCTGGTTCCACGACCCGGAGGCGGTCAACGCGGGCACGTTCCCCTGGCTGGCGGCCCACGGGGGCGCGCGGTTCACCGCCCTGGAGGACGTCCTCGACCCCGGTCTGCTGGCCAAGCTGGACATCCCCGGCTACCGCGCCCAGCGTTACCGCCAGGCGCTCGACGAGGTGCCGCGCCTGCCGGGGGAGAGCGGGTCGCAGGAGCGCATGCGGGAGATCAGCTACCTGCACCTGTCCCGGTTCGTGCAGATCCTGCTCGACCGCAAGGACAGGATGAGCATGGCCGTCGGCCTGGAGGTGCGGGTGCCGTTCTGTGACCACCGGCTGGTGGAGTACGTCTTCAACACGCCCTGGTCGATGAAGACCTTCGACGGGCACGAGAAGAGCCTGCTGCGTGCCGCCGTGACCGACGTGCTGCCGCGTTCGGTCCTGGAGCGCCGCAAGAGCCCCTACCCCTCGACGCAGGACCCCGCGTACGAGAAGGCCCTGCGGGAGGAGGCGGCCCGCCTGCTCGCCGGCGGGCGGCTCGCCGCGGAGCCGATGATCGACGTCAACAGGGTGCGGGCCATGCTGGAGCAGCCGCAGGGCACGGTCAGCCGCCACGATGTGCGGGCCGCCCTTGAGGGCCTTCTGCAGTTCAACGCCTGGCTGGAACAGTACAAGGTGCGAATCAACGTGTGACCGCACCCGCCCGGACACCCGTGTCTCCGGCGCGCGTCCGCGCCCGCCGAGATGAGCGACCCGCGTCCTGACGAGTCAGGCATGGGCACCGTGCCCGGCACATGCACCGCCACCGCCGGGTCGAGCGGCGCGCGGGCCCGTGTTGCGGCCGGCACTGCGGCCGGGGTCAGCTCACGCGTTCGAGGCCGTCGGCGATGCCCTGCCTTAGCATGTCGCCGTAGGGGCCTCTGGGGAGGTCACCTGCGTGGTCGGCCGCGAGGCGGAAGTAGCGCGCGGCCTCGGTGGGGTCGCCCATGAGCTCGTGCGAGGCGCCCATGTTGAGGTACAGCGAGGGGTAGAACTCCAGAACGCGCTCATCTGCCGTGGCGTTCGCGTGGTGCAGCGAGACGGCGTTCCACAGGAGGGTCTCCTCCGGGGAATCCTGCTGCCGGGCGACGTAGTGCGCGGCCACGCAGGCGTCGAAGTCGTCGCCCCGCTCGGACCACGCCTGGTCGAACAACCGGCGGGCGTCCTCCGGCTTGCCCTCGGACTCGGCCCGCATGCCGCCGGCGCACAGCCGGACGACCGCATTGTCGAGATCGAGTTCCACGGCTACCTCCCCTTGTCGTTCGTCCCCAGCAGCCTAAGCCGTGGCACCGACATTTCCAGGGACTAGCTGGGGCGGAGTTCGGGGATCCCGAGGGCGGCGCGGGCTCGCGGCGTTCCAGTGCCGGGGGTACGCGCGGCCGGGCCGATCATCCGAAGACCTGGGCCACACGGTGCTCGTAGGCGCGCTGCCAGAAAAGCCGGTAGAGCAGCCGCAGGATGAAGGGCCCGGTCCTGAAGATGTGCTCGCCGCCCTCGGGGCCCGCGGCGTCGATGGTCCAGGCGATGATCATCGGAAGGTCCCGGCCGTGGCCCCTGCTGGACGCCTTGCTCGTCTTCTCCCACCAGGCCGCGCTGACGTGCTCGGTGATCAGCGGCACGACCTCCGCCTCCTCCAGATCGAGGTGAGTCCTCAGCATCTCGTGGAACCTGCGCAGATCTTCGGCCTGTTCCCCGGCGGGCCTGCCGGCGACCGCCAGCCGCTCGACCACCGCGTCCAATTCCTGGTGGTCGGCCGCCAGCCGGTCGAGGACCGGGCCCGCCTCGGGGACGAGCCCGCGAATCAGCGGCCACAGGTGGGTGTCCTCGCAGGTGTGATGGTGGTGCAGGCCACGCAGCATCAGCGCGGTGTGCTCGTCGATCAGGGCGCGCCTGAGCACGTCACCGGGAGGGCACCTGTCGAGGGCGTCGGCCAGGCGCAGGAAGTCGCGGCGCAGGCCGGCGTGGAACGCCAGTGCCGTGACGAGGTCGGGGGCGGGCTCACCCGCACAGCGCCGGGGGGCGTTGGTCGCGGTTGTCATACTCCACACCCTGCGCGCCACTACTTCACGCCGACTTAACGCGAACTTGGAAGCCACTACCACCGAGGCTTCAAGGGCCTTGTCGCCCTTGCCGGGGCCCCGCGCCGGAGGGGCCGGAGAGATCGCGCGGTCAGGGAGAGGAGGCGCCGGATGCGCAGCCGGGGCACACGCCGAAGATCTCCACGGTGTGGTCGACGTCGACGAAGCCCGCCTCGGCCGCGACGCGGGCGGCCCAGCGTTCGACGGCCTTGCCCTCGACCTCGACGCTGCGCCCGCATGAGCGGCAGGTCACGTGGTGGTGGTGACCGCCGGTCGCGCAGCGGCGGTAGAGCGTCTCGCCGCTCTCGTCGCGGATGGCGTCGACGACCTCGTCCTCACTGAGGACCTGCAGGTGACGGTAGACGGTGGTCAGGCCGACGCGCTCACCCCGGCGGCGCAGCTCGGCGTGGATCTCCTGGGCGCTGTGGAACCCCGACAGCTTGCCGAGGACCGACACCAGCGCCTCGGCCTGCCGGGTGCCCCTGACCCGGGTGCCCCGTGTGGGCGGCCTGTCGAGATGTGGCGCCGGTTGGGTCGATTGCGACGTCATGCTGAGCCCTCCCACCCGTCGGCGAGTGCCTTCCGCGTACGGCTTCCGTCGCTGTGAACACTACCAACCGGGCCGCTCTTCCCAGCGCTCCACAGCGCGCTCTCCCTGGGCGCCGCGACGGCCCGGCGCCCGCTCACCGTACGTCGTGTGGGGCTCGGGCCGTAGGTCGTGTGGGGTTCGGGCGGCCGACGTGAGGCCGTCCCGCCGTGGACTACTCGCCGGGGGGGACACCGTGGCATGCTGGCCTGCCGAGCCCGACGGAGGAGCCGATGAGCGTGTCCTGGCGTCACTTGCCCAAGCCCGCGCGGGTCGTCGCCGAGACGGCCGCCGACGCCGTGGCGGCGGCGCGGTCGCGTGACGCGGAGACGTTCCAGCGGGAGGCGGCGCGGCTCGGCGCGCTCGACTCCGAGCACGCGGGCCTCGTGCTGGGCGCCGTGGTGAGAATGTCGCTGGAGGAACTGCACCCCGACGGGCTGACCGCTGACGACGTCCAGGAGATGGTCGCGCGCTGCGCGCGGTCGGCGGCCGGCTGGTTCCCGGGCCTCGACCCCCATGTGCTGGTGCTGCTGGTCGCCGGGGCCCTCGGGGTGCACCAGGCCGACACGGAGGACTTCAGGCTCGACGCGATGGAAGTCGCCCGGCACGCGCCGCTGCTCGTCGCCGACCTGCTAGCGCTCTCAGGCCGTTCGCTGGACGCCTGCCTGGAGGCCGCCTTCGCCGACATCCAGCGGACACAGGCGTCGGAGATGCCTTGACGTGCTCCCGTGCCGTGTGGGCCGCCCCGTAGGCCGCGGGGAACGCCCACCGGCCGTGGGGCCGCGGGGAACGCCCGCGCGGCCTGTGGGGCCGCGGGGAACGCTCGCTCAGTACAGGCGGGCGGCGGAACCCGTGAGCGCCCGCCTGGTCAGGTGCCCCGAGGTCACCCGTACGCCGGTGGCGCGCTCGGCGAGGGCCATGGCGGCGAACACGGGATCGTCCTCGCCTTCGCCGGGTTCGCAGGGTTCCCCATCGTCGCTGGGGTCGCGGGGCTCGTCATCGGGATCTTCGCCCGCGTGTTCCCCAATGGGCAAGCCCAGTTCACGCATGTGCGCCAGGAGCAGGCCGGGGCTCGCGCCCCAGCGCGCGCCGGAGCCGTCCGGGTCGAAGCCGGTGATCAGGCGGCCGTCGGCGGCGTACAGGAACCGCCGTTCCAGGCCGAGGCCGCCGGAGACGGCCGCCATCACCGTGCCCGCCGAGAGCCGTCGTGTCACCTCGGCCAGCGTCCCGGCGAAGCCGTTCCGTTCGAGGAGCACGGTGCCGCCGAAGGCTTCGTACGCGGTGATGGGCCGGTCGGCGGAGAGCCCGCCGGGGCCGTCCGTCCGCCCGGGGCCGTCAGTCCTCCGGGGGGTCGCGCCGATGCGCTCGGGCGTGACGCTGATGTGCTCGGGGGTGAGATCGATCGGCTCGGGGGTGACGCCGATGCGGCGGAACGCCTCTTCGGGCGAGACGTCACGCACGAAGGTGACGCAGAAGCCGGAGTCGCATAAGTAGTCGTCATCGGACTCGCCCAACCAGGCGTAGTCCGCCGCGGTCGCACCGCTCATCGCCGAATCCTTTCGCCATGGCTCTAAGGCATCATGATCCTTTCAAGGACGACCGACAGAATCGGCGGCGTCATAGGACTTTCCGGCAAGACCGCGCCACGGTTGCACGGGCCACTTCGGCGGTCCGGGAGAATGGAGGCGTCAGGCTTTCCTAGGAAGGATGTGCCCATCGTGGCTATGAGCGCCGAGGCCGACTGGGTCTCACGGTTCGCGGACGAGGTCATTGCCGAGGCGGAGCGCCGCGCTCCCGGCAAACCCATCGTCTGCGCCTCGGGCCTCAGCCCCTCTGGCCCCATCCACCTCGGCAACCTCCGCGAGGTCATGACGCCCCACCTGGTCGCCGACGAGATCCGGCGCCGGGGCCACGAGGTCGTCCACATCATCTCCTGGGACGACTACGACCGGTTCCGCAAGGTCCCCGTGGGCATCGACTCGTCCTGGTCGGAGCACATCGGCAAGCCGCTGACCTCGGTGCCCGCGCCGCCCGGCAGCGCCTACCCCAACTGGGCCGAGCACTTCAAGGCGCCGATGATCGCGGCGCTGGCCGAGATGGGCGTGGAGTTCCACGGCATCGACCAGACCGCGCAGTACACCTCCGGCGCCTACCGCGAGCAGATCCTTTTCGCCATGCGCGAGCGCGAGCGCATCGACGCGATCCTCGACCGCTACCGCACCAAGGACAAGCCGGCCGCGCCCAAGAAGCCGCAGCAGAAGCTCGACGAGGCCGACGCCGCCGCGGCCGAGGCGGCGGCCGAGGGCTCCGGCGCCGCCGAGGAGGACGACGGCACGGCGGCGGCGGGCTACTTCCCGTACAAGCCCTACTGCTCGGTCTGCGAGCGCGACCTGACCACGGTCACCGCGTACGACGATGAGACGACCGAGCTGTCCTACACCTGCGCCTGCGGGCACGCCGAGACCGTGCTGCTGTCGGAGCACAACCGGGGCAAGCTCGTGTGGAAGGTCGACTGGCCGATGCGCTGGGCGTACGAGGGCGTCGTCTTCGAGCCCTCCGGGGTCGACCACAGCTCGCCGGGGTCGTCGTTCGTGGTCGGCGGGCAGATCGTCAAGGAGATCTTCGGCGGCGAGCAGCCGATCGGGCCGATGTACGCCTTCGTCGGCATCAGCGGCATGGCCAAGATGAGCAGCTCCAAGGGCGGCGTCCCCACCCCGGCCGACGCCTTGGAGATCATGGAGGCCCCGCTGCTGCGCTGGCTGTACGCGCGGCGCAAGCCGAACCAGTCGTTCAAGATCGCCTTCGACCAGGAGATCCAGCGGCTGTACGACGAGTGGGACGCCCTGGAGCGCAAGATCAGTGACGGCTCCGCGCTGCCCGCCGACGTGGCCGCGTACAGCCGTGCCACCGGCACCGCCGCCGGACCGCTGCCGGTCACGCCGAGGCCGCTGCCCTACCGCACGCTCGCCTCGATCGTCGACATCACCACCGGCCACAGCGAGCAGACCCTTCGTATCCTGCGCGACCTCGACCCCGAGCACCCGATCACGTCCCTCGACGAGACCCGGCCCCGGCTCGACCGCGCGGAGCGGTGGATCACCACCCAGGTCCCGGCCGAGCAGCGCACCCGCGTGCGCGACGAGCCCGACGCCCCGTTGCTCGCGTCCCTCGGCGACACCGAGCGCGAGTCGCTGCGGCTGCTGCTCGACGGGCTCGACGAGCACTGGTCACTCGACGGGCTCACGACGCTCGTGTACGGCGTGCCGAAGGTCCAGGCGGGCCTGGCCCCCGACACCAAGCCCACCCCGGAGCTCAAGGTCGCCCAGCGCGAGTTCTTCGCCCTGCTCTACAGACTTCTGGTCGGCCGCGACACCGGCCCGCGCCTCCCGACGCTCCTGCTCGCGGTCGGCGCCGACCGCGTACGCAAGCTCCTGGGCGGCTGACTCGGCCCGTACGAGAGATCTGTGTTCTTGCTCTGAACGCGAGAGAGCCCTCGCCGTAGCGAGGGCTCCCCGGGTCTGACGTCTGCCAGGTTGACGGTCGGCAGTGGGCTCAGGCGTCGAATTCGCCGGTCCTGACGCCGCTCACGAACGCCGACCATTCGCCAGGGGTGAAGATCAGTGCTGGTCCGGCCGGGTCCTTGCTGTCCCTGACTCCGATGACGCCGGGCAGATTCGATGCGACCTCGACACAGTTGTTGCCGCTGCCGCTGAAGCTGCTCTTGCGCCACTCGGCGTTGGACAGATCAGTCATGAGAAGAGTTCCTTGGTGTCAGTGATGAGCCCTATGGACTCGTCCGGGGGCAGAGCGGCATCACAGATGCGTTCAAAAGCCACTTTATAGCGGTCTACCTGCTCCGAACTCTCGACATACACCTCACCGGCCGTACCTTCAACGTAGGCCACATCAGGATCGACCTCTTCAGCGAACGACAGGACGGTGAAGGCTCCTTCGAGCCCGGCGTGTGCTCCCGCGCTGTAAGGGAGGATGCGGATCGTCACGTTGGGTCGGCGCGCAGAGATCAGAAGGGCTTCCAACTGGTCATGCATCAGCTCGGGACCGCCGATCGGACGGCGAACAACACCTTCGTCAAGCACTGCGTACAGCTCTGGCGCGTTGGGTCGGCTCAGCAGCATGCGCCTTGCCATGCGGGCCATGACTCGTCTGTGGACGTCTTCGGCGTCGTGTGGGTCCGGTAGCCCAGCGCTGATCACCGTTCGCGCGTACTCGTCGGTTTGCAGCAGGCCGGGAACGAGCTGCACCTCCCATTGGCGGATGAGGGATGCTTCGTCTTCGAGTCCGACGTAGGAACCCGTGAAGACGTCGGCATACGCCGTCCACCATCCTCGCTGACGAACTTCCTTCGCGAGTTGCATCAAAACGGCGCGTACCGAGGCGCCGGCGCCGTACAGGTCGCAGATCTGGGCTACGTCGTTAGGGCTGGCGCGGGTGCGACCGGTTTCGACACGGCTTACCTTGCTGCGGCTCCATCCGAGTTGGGCGGCGGCACCCTCAGGGCTCAGCCCGGCGGTCTCTCGCATCTTGCGAAGTTCACGGGCCAGACGCCGGAGTCGGACGGTGGGGCTATGTGCCATGGACATGCGCACAGTCTGCCGGACCGGGCACTCTTCCACATACGAATGGCACAGATCGAATCGATTCTGCACAGTGCATTGACAGCATGAATTGGGCACGCCCATCATGACCGGGAACCTACATGGGATGGAGGTCGGTAGATGGCAGCGCGTACCCGGCAGGAAGAGCAGTTCATTCACTTGGTCCGGCTGGCGTGGGATCTGCATAAACGGGGTCTGAGCGCGGCGGTTGACCTTACGAGTCGTGAGGAGCCGATCCTGCTGGTTTCTCGGACGTCGGGGCCGTTGAAGGTCATGGCGATGTCGCGTAAGGGCACGTGGTTCTTCACGTGGGGTCGGGGCGAGGGGCAGAGGGTACGCGCGCTGTCGGGTGACGCGGCTGACCGTATCTGGGACCTGGCCCAATGAGGACCGTGGGGCTCCTTGGGGCGATCGATCTCCCGGGCACGGTCACGGCGGCCTCGGTCGCACGCGCGTGTATGCGCGAACTGCTGACCGCGGCCGGCCACCAGGGCGTGGACGAAGTCGAACTGCTGGTCAGCGAACTGGTCACGAACGCCGTGCGGCACACCGACAGCGGGCGTACGGCCTGCGGAGTGGTGAGGCTCGTGGCGAGGGACACCGGTCACGCCGTACGTGTCGAAGTGATCGACCAGGGCTCGACCGGCGCCATTCCGCAGATCCCCGCACAGGTCGACCCGCTCAGCGAGAGCGGCCGTGGGCTGTGGCTCGTACGCGAGCTGTCGTCGGCCTGGGGCTGGGAACAGGACACGACAGGCCGGACCATCTGGTTCGAGGTGACGGGATGATCGGGTCCTCGGCCTACGTCGGGGAACGGGCGTCAGATCTGTCAGAACATTCGCCGTTCGGCCGATCAAAGCAAGGCCAATGGTCATTACCACCGAGACTCCCGCCGGGAGGAAGCCGCGATGAGCTCCTTCACCCGGTCCGACCGGCATCCGGCCAACTCCTCGACCCTGATGAGCGGGATTGGGACAACGACGGTCTTTAAAACGGTCCGGGACTGGCTGGTGCCGGTCAAGCTGTGGGTTCTCGGCGCCGTGAGACGATGAGGCCGCCTGCCATGATCAAAGCGTAGGCCAGCAGCGGCCACCCCCACGGGCGGCGGGGCGACCACGAGTCGAGAAGGATGGCGGCGCCGCAGATGAACGTCGCGGCGGTGAGCAGCCATCCGGCGACGAGCCCTGGCCGGCGGCGGCCACGCGTCAACAGGACGGCCAAGACGATCATCATTGCGATCCCGGGCCAGCCAAGGGCGATGAAGTCCACGACCCCGCTGGAGGTGTCGGCCGGGCCACCGCGCAGCGCGTTGAAGACCATGTCGCCCACCAGCCAGTCGACGATCGACACAGGTAAGGCCAGGAGGACCATAAGAAGGCGCCCGTAGATCTGATCACCCAGAAGGTTGCCGACCGTGGCCCAGGTCACGGTCACGACCGCCGCCCCATAGGCGATGACCGTTATGGCCCGTGCAATTCGCGCCGACATGCCGAAGTTTCTGCTCATCGCGTAATT
Source organism: Sphaerisporangium sp. NPDC049002 (assembly GCF_040649355.1). Classification (NCBI taxonomy): domain Bacteria; kingdom Bacillati; phylum Actinomycetota; class Actinomycetes; order Streptosporangiales; family Streptosporangiaceae; genus Sphaerisporangium; species Sphaerisporangium sp. NPDC049002. The sequence goes on from NZ_JBEZFH010000010.1 coordinate 20,651, forward strand.
CCTCATTTCCTCTTCGCCGCAACCGCAGGGGTGGATTGTGGCGGACCTGGTGGGCGCGAGACAGCGCGCCCACCAGGAAACCGTACTAATGAAGCCAGGGTCGTTTACAGGAAACCATCGCCCTTGGCTCTGACGGCGTTGTAGAACAGGTCAGCCTGACGGTTGCAGCGCTCCTTGCGTGACATGCCTAACACCGTCCCGGTCAGCTTCCCGCAGATGCGGGTCTTGAGGATGGTCTGGAAGACCGCGTCTACAGGCGGGCGCCAGGTTTGAGCGAGGGGCGAAAAGGGGAAAGTGAAAAGTTTTTGACTCTTTATCATTAGCAACCGGCCATCGTGGAAACCACGCACATCGCGCCGTTTGGCTACGTCAGGTATGGGCGGGCACGGTGCTGAACGCGGACGTGAACGGCGGGGGCACCACCTCCTAATGGAGGCTAATGGAGGCCGAGGGGCCCGGGATCGGTTCGGAATTCCGAGAAGATGGGCAGCGACGATGCCCAAGTGCACGCCGCAGAGTCGTGAAACAGCGATGCATATGCATGGGCAGCGAGATCTGTGTCAATGAGTCACCGCTGGCCGATCCGCTCACTCCTTAGGGGGACTGAATCCCGCCACGGTCAGGTCGAGTAGCCGGCCTGCCTCGGCGGCGGGGTCAGGGTGCTGTTCGGTGGCCAGGGCGATGCCGGTGATCAGGGTGAGAAGGTCGGCGATGGTCACGCCCGGTGTCAGCGCGCCATCGCTTGCGGCGCGGCGCACCAGTGGGGCGCCCGCCTCGGTGAGCTGCGCCGAGCAGCAGTTGTCGTGCGTCACGTCCGGCTCGCTCGCCCGGTCGCGGGCCATAGCGATGGCCAGCCCCCGGATGGTCGCGGCGTCCGCGGTGACGGCGCTCAGCCACTCCAGCAGCGCGGCCCGGGTGTCGGCCCTGCCGGTCAGGTCGCGGGCGTGGGCGCACAGGGTCTCGACCCGTTCACGGAAGACCGCCTGCAGCAGCGCGTGGCGGCTGGGAAAGTGCCGGCGCACGGTGGCGGATCCGACTCCCGCGGTGCGGGCGATCTGCTCCAGGGACGCGTCGGCGCCGTGCGCGGCGATCGCCTCCTCGGCCACGGCGAGCAGGTGTGCGTAGTTGCGCCGGGCGTCCGCACGCTGGACGGGCATGGCGATCACCTCACAGTTGCTAAATGGCGGGGCCCGCCGTATCTTACCGAAGCATAAACGGCGGGGTCCGCCGTTTAACGGATGCGCACCAGAGGAGACGCCTCATGTCCACCGATCCCGCACCTGTCCTGGTCACCGGCGCCACAGGACGGCAGGGTGGTGCCACCGCCCGCGCCCTGCTCGCGAACGGCGTCCCCGTCCGGGCGCTGGTACGCGACCCCGCGACCGACCGGGCGAGGGCGGTCGAAGCGCTCGGGGCCGAACTGGTCACCGGCGACCTCCACGACCGCGACTCCGTGGTCAGGGCCGCGCAAGGAGCCCGAGCCGTCTTCTCGGTGCAGATGCCCGCGATGAAGGGAAGCGCTTTCGACTTCGAGGGCGAGCTGACCCAGGCCGTCAACCTGGTCGAAGGCGCGCTGGCCGCGGGCGTGCCGCAGTTCGTGCACACGTCCGTCACCGGCGCGGGGCACCACACCGAGGCCCCAGGCTGGGCCGAGGGCCGCTGGGCCTCGATGGAGCCCGTCTTCGCCGCCAAGGCCGGCGCCCAGGACCGTGTGCGTGAGGCGGGCTTCACGCACTGGTCGATCATCAAGCCGGGCTTCTTCATGGAGAACTTCCTCCCGTCCGTGGCCTACCTGTTGCCCCGCGGCGTCGAGGGCGGCCTGGTGACCGTGCTGAAGCCCGGCACCCGGCTCTCCCTCGTCGCGGTCCACGACATCGGCACGACGGCCGCCGCGGCCATCGCCGCACCAGAGCGTTTCCACGGGGTCGAGCTGGAACTGGCCGGCGACTACCTGACGCTGACGGACATCGCCGAGGTCCTCTCCCGCGCCTTCGGCACCGAGCTGCCCGCGCCCGACATGACCATGGAGGAGGCGGTCGCCGCGGGAATGCCAGGGCCGGGCGTCACATCCCACGAATTCATCAACGTGGCCGGTCAGCGCGCCCGCCCGGAGTACGCGCGGGCCTTCGGCATCCCGCTCACGACCTTCGAGGAATGGGCGCGCGAACACCTGCGGGCCACTGCCTGACCCTTGAGCGCGTCGCGCTTCTCGCGTCGTCTGTCCGAAATTGGGGTGGGAGATTAGAAAAGCGATGGAGATCGCTTACCATCCTGAATGTACGGGTAAGCGGTCGAGGAGCGGCGTTGAACGAGTTCGAGACACCGGCAGGCGTGGATCCGTACACGCCGAGCGTCGCGCGGATCTACGACTACTACCTCGGAGGCAAGGACAACTTCGCCTCAGACCGCGAGGCGGCCGAGAAGATCATCGAGATCCTCCCGAACGTGCGCGACGTCGCCCGGGAGAACCGCGAGTTCCTGGTCCGCACGGTGACCTACCTCAGTGAGCAGGGCGTACGGCAGTTCCTCGACGTCGGGGCGGGGCTGCCGACCCAGCGCAACGTCCACCAGGTCGCCCAGGAGCTCGCGCCGGAGTCCCGGGTCGTCTACGTGGACAACGACCCCATCGTGCTCACCCACGCCCGCGCGCTCCTCGCCGAGAACGACCGGGTGGCGGTCGTCGGGGCCGACATGCGCGGCGCGCAGGAGCTTCTCGACCATCCGGACGTCCGCGCCCATCTCGACTTCTCCCAGCCCGTGGCGATCCTCCTGCTGGGCGTCCTGCACTTCATCCCGGACGACGACGAGGCCATGAAGATCGTCACGACCTTCCGATCGGCGCTCGGGCCCGGAGGCCATCTGGTCGTCTCCCACGGTTCGATCGGCGACCTGAGCGAGGACAAGGGCGCCGAGGGGCACAAGGTCTTCAGCCGTACCTCGGCCCCCGGGGTCACCTCGCGGTCCCCCGGGCAGGTGCGGGCGTTCTTCGAGGGGCTCGATCTGGTGGACCCCGGAGTGGTCCCCCTGCACGACTGGCGGCCCGAGATGGGCTTCGCGATCGTCAAGGAGGGTGAGGCGGGCGCCGTCGGCGGCGTCGGCAGGATCCTCTGACCCGACCCCCGTCAAGCAGCGAAACAGGGCCCCGGCTGGACGCCGGGGCCCTGTTTCGTACCCGGCCATCGGCTAGCCGGACGGTGTTATCGCAGGTGAGCGGCTTAGGTAAAGAATAACTTCATGCTAGGGTGTACGGAGGAAAAAAATTGACCACCCTGCCCTGGCGCCCGTATGGTCCTGGCAATCGGGGACCTGGAGCACTTCATGAAGCGACTCGCAGCGATCGCGGCCCTGGCGGCGGTCGCCACAGCCACTGCCGCCTGCGGCACCACGGAGACCGGTGATTCGGCCGGTTCGGGAGGCATCTACACCACGATCGACGGCGCGAAGCAGATCGACGCGACCGCACCGATCAACCCGTTCAACCCTCAGGGGAGCACGTTCGTCGGCTACGACGCGATGTCGCTGGCCTGGCCCAAGAACGACCTGATGGACCCGAACCAGTTCTACCCGGGTCTCGCCGCGAGCTGGACCGCCACGCCCGACCAGGGCGAGGTCGTCATCCACCTGCAGCCGGACGCCCGCTGGTCTGACGGCAAGCCGGTCACCAGCGAGGACATCCGCGTGTCCATCGGCCTCGCCTATACCCAGGGCGGCAGCGCGTACACCGTGAACGCGGGCGCGGCGGGCGCGGCGGCCGACATCCAGATCGTGGACGCCAAGACCGTCAAGATCGTTCAGGGGGCCAACCGGAGCAACGCGTTCCTCAGGAACGTGCTCTCCACGGTCGTCGTCCCCGCCCAGGTGTACGGTCCGCTGCTGCCCGCCGGCTTCTGGACGACGCTGACGGCGGCCAGGGGCACCGGCCCCGCCGCCGAGAAGGCCAAGACCGAGATCACCGGGCTGTCGCAGAAGGTCATCGCCTTCGCGCCGCGCGAGGACGTCTCGGCGGGCCCGTTCGTGCTGGAGCGGGTCAACCCCGGCGCGGCCCTGCTGAAGAGGAACCCGTACTTCTACGACGCCGCCAAGATCGTGCCCGACAAGGTGAAGGTCCTCAACTACACCGGCAACGAGCAGATCTGGAACTACCTGGTCTCCGGCAAGCTGGACAGCGCGCCCTTCACGGCCGTGCCCGCCGCGGTCATGACGCGGATCAAGGAGACCCCGGGCAACGACATCCGCAAGGGCTACTCCCCGGTGGCGGCGTCCCTGGCGTTCAACCAGGCGCGCAAGCCGTACGACAACGTGCACGTGCGGCGGGCCCTCGCGTACCTGATCGACAGGAACCAGGTCACGAAGATCGCCTCTCCGGAGGCGGGCACCCCGTCGGTCACCACGACCGGCATCCACGGCAGCGCCGCCAAGGCGTGGCTGGGCGACCAGATCGGCGCCCTCGACCAGTACAAGGTCGACGCCGCCAAGGCGGACAAGGAGCTGAGGGCCGCCGGCATGGTCAAGAAGGGCGGCACGTGGGCGATGCCCGACGGCAAGCCCTGGAAGGTGCAGCTCAACGTGCCCGCGTCGTTCTCCGACTGGGTCGCGGCGGCCAAGTCGATCACGAGCCAGCTCAACGACCACGGCATCGAGGCCAGCGTGGTCACCTCGGCCGACTACATCCTCTACCTGGACGAGCTGTCCTCAGGAAAGTTCGACATCGGGTTCTGGCTGATGGCACTCGGGCCCTCGCCGTACAACATCTACCAGCGCGTGTACGGCTCGGCCAACGGCTGGTCGCTGCTCGCCGGGCGGCTCAGGCACTCTCCGCCGGGCAAGAACGGCAACTGGATGGCCGGCCCCGAGACGATCGGCGGGGTGAATCCCGGAGAGCTCACCAACCAGCTCAACCTGGCGTCCCCGGAGGAGCAGAAGAGGATCGTCGGCACGCTGGCCAGGCTGACGAACGAGCAGCTCCCCGTCATCCAGATCTACGACTACGTCAACACGCAGTTCGTCAACACGACCCGCTACACCGGCTGGCCGGAGGCGGGCAGCGAGGCGCTGCGGCTGCCCGCGGGCGTGTGGATGCAACTCGGGATGATCAGGAAGAACAGCGTATGAAGCTCTTCGCGCCCCGGGGCGGTCCCCGGAAGAACGCGGTACCCCGACGGCTCGCGGGCCATCTGGTCCGGGGCCTGGTGATGATCTGGGTGGTCACCACGATCAGCTTCGTGATCATCCGCAACATCCCCGGCAACCCGGTGCTCGGTCAGTACGAGACGCTGATCGAGCGCGGCATGTCCCCTGACCAGGCCGAACGCGCGACCGCGGCGCTGTATGGGTTCCTGCCCACCGGCAGCCTGTGGGAGCAGTACGTCGGCTACATGAAGGCGCTGATCCACCTCGACCTCGGCCAGTCGCTCAGCACGCCGGGCACCGAGGTCGTCACGCTGATCGCCTCGGCCACCAAGTGGACCGTGCTGCCGGTCCTCGGGGGCACGCTGCTGAGCTTCGTGCTCGGCGTGACGCTCGGGGTCTACGCGGGAATCAAGCGGTCCGGCAAGCTCGGCGACCTGCTGTCGATCTCCGGCTCGCTGCTCCACGGCGTGCCGCAGTACGTCATCGGGCTGCTCGTCCTGGCGATCTTCACGACCCTGTGGCCGATCTTCCCCGCCGGGGGCCCGGTCGACGTCGAGTTCGTGCCCGGCTTCAACGCCGGCTACCTGGCCTCGCTCATTCACCACGCCACCCTGCCCGTGCTGACGTACGCGCTGGCCAGTTACGGCGGGTGGGTGCTGGCGATGAAGTCCAGCGTGGCCACCGTGCTCGGCGACGACTTCATCCTGGCCGCCGAGTTGCGCGGACTGTCCAGGGGAGTCCTGTTCCGGTACGTGGCGCGCAACGCGATCCTGCCGCTCTTCACGATCCTCGCGCTGTCGCTCGGCATGCTGTTCGGCGGCGCGATCTTCATCGAGCGCATCTTCAACTACCCCGGGCTCGGGCTGCTGCTCGTCAACAGCATCGGCGCCCGCGACTACGCCCTGATGGGCGGCACCTTCCTGGTGACCACGATGGCGATCATCGTCGCCAACATCGCGGCGGACCTGCTGTACGCCGTGATCGACCCCCGGGTGCGTACAGGAGGCACGGCATGACGGTGACCACACTCCTGCCCGGGGGAACCGGGGGGAGCAGCCAGGGCCCGGGGGGCATGCGCGCGACCCTGCGGCGCAACTTCTGGCGGGGCGTCGGGCGCGTGCTGCGCCGCAAGCCCAGCCGCATCCTCGGCGTGGCCATCGTCGCGCTGTTCGCGATCATGGCGGTGGCCGGGCCGATGCTCTACCCCGCCCACCTCCCGCGCGACGACGACGCGCTCTACGCCGCGCCGAGCCTGGCCCATCCCTTCGGCACGGACTTCGAGGGCACCGACGTGCTCGCGCTGGTCGTCACCGGCTCGCGGTACGTCATCCTCACCGGCCTCGCCACCGCGGCCATCACGGTCGCGCTCGGCACGGCCCTCGGGCTGCTCGCCGGCTTCCACCGCGGGCGCTGGGACAGCGTGCTCATGCGGATCACCGACCTCCAGCTCACGATCCCCGGCCTTCCGCTGCTGCTGGTGCTGTCGACCGTCTGGAAGTTCAACAGCCCGCTGGAGATGGGCCTGGTGCTCGGCCTGCTCGGCTGGGGCGGGGTCGCGCGGGCCGTACGGTCGCAGACGCTCTCCCTGCGCGAACGCGGGTTCATCGAGGCCGCCAAGGGCCTCGGCCTGTCGACCCGGCACATCGTCGCCCGCGAACTGCTGCCCAGCATGGCGCCGTACATCGCGATGAACGTGCTCATCGCCGTGACCGGCGCGATCTACGCCCAGGTGGGCCTGTTCTTCCTCGGCGTCCTGCCCTTCGACTCCAACAACTGGGGCGTGATGCTGAACCTCGCCGTCTTCGGCGGCGGGGCCCTGACCAGCACGGCCGCGCTGCCGTACCTGCTGGCGCCGCTGCTCGCCATCCTGCTGCTCACGCTCGGCATCGTGCTCATCGTGGACGCGATGGACGAGATCTTCAACCCACGGCTGCGTGAGGAGTAACCAGGTGACCACCACCGCACCTCCCGGCTCCGGCGACCTGGTCGCCGGGCCCGGCGCGAGCACCGCCCCCGGCGTTCGCGTCCGCGATCTCACGGTCGTCTACAAGACCCCGCTCGGCGAACTGCCCGCGCTCGGGGGAGTCAGCCTCACGATCGAGCCGGGGACCATCACCGGCATCGTGGGGGAGTCCGGCTCCGGCAAGTCCACGCTGGCGCTCTCGCTGCTGAACGCCGTGCAGTCGCCCGGCCGCGTCAGGAGCGGCAGCGTCGAGATCGACGGTCTCGGAGACGTCCTCGAACTGGCGGGGAACGACCTGCGCGAGGCGCGCGGCCGTCACCTCGGGTACGTCTTCCAGGCCGCCCAGAACTCCCTCAACCCGCTCAAGACGGTCGGCAAGCAACTGCTCGACCTCGGCCGTTCCCACGGCGTCGAGGACCAGCGCGCGCTCGTACGGGACGCCAAGGAACTGCTGGAGCGCATGGGCCTGGACGGCGCGCGCGTGCTCGACTCCCACCAGCACGAGCTGTCGGGAGGGATGCGCCAGCGCGTCGGCATCATGCTCGCCCTGGTGCTCAACGCGCAGCTCGTCATCCTGGACGAGCCGACCACGGCGCTCGACATGATCACGCAGGCCACCATCCTGCGCATCGTCCGCGAGGTCCACAAGGAGCGCGGCCTCACGACCCTGCTGGTGACCCACGACATCGGCGTGGCGGCCGAGGTCACCGACCACCTCGCCGTGATGTACGGCGGGCGCGTGGTCGAGCACGGCCCCACCATGCAGGTGCTGGGCGCGCCCAGCCACCCCTACACCAAGGGCCTGATCCGGGCGATCCCGCGCCTTTCCGGCGACACCGACGAGGCCCAGGCGCTGCCCGGACGGCCCCCCACGCTTGGCACCCTGCCCACGCGGGGATGCGTCTTCCGGGAGCGCTGCCCGCTCCGCATGGACATCTGCGAGACGGTGGACCCGCTCCCGACGCGGTACGACGAGCGGATCGTCGCGTGCCACGCGGTCGAGCGGTCGAACTCCCCGGCGGAACACGAGGAGCACGCGTGATCACAGGCACCGGCATCACCAAGACCTACAAGCAGCGCGGCAACGTCCTCGGCGCCCGTGACGTGCGGGCGCTGCGCGGCGTCGACTTCGCCATCGAAAAGGGCGGAGCGGTCTCGTTCATCGGCGAGTCCGGATGCGGCAAGACCACGCTCGGGCGGATCATCGCCGGGCTGGAGACCTACGACTCCGGCGAGATCGTCATCGACGGCACCCCGATGTCCTCCCTCCGGCAGCGGCGCCGGCAGCCGTACTTCCGCAAGATCCAGCTGATCCACCAGGACCCGTACTCGGCGCTCAACCCCACGCGCACGATCCACCAGACCCTGCAGGCGCCGCTGACCCTGCGCGCGCGTCAGACGGGCCGCTCGAAGGACTGGGTGGACGATCGCGCCGAGGAGCTGCTCTCCCTGGTGGGCATCGACCCCGGCTACGTGCTCGGCCGCTACCCCCACCAGCTCTCGGGCGGCATGCGCCAGCGCGTTGTCATCGCCCGCGCGCTCACCGTCGACCCCGAGATGCTCGTCGCCGACGAGTCGGTCTCGATGATCGACGTGTCCATGCGGCTGAGCATCCTCGCCCTGCTCAAGGACCTGCGCGAGCGGCTCGGGGTCAGCGTGCTGTTCATCACCCACGACATCGCCACCGCCAGGTACATCGGCGACGAGGGCGAGCTTTACGTCCTCTACCGGGGGCAGGTCGTCGAGCGCGGGCTCACCGAGACCGTCATCTCCGGCCCGACGCATCCGTACACCCAGTCGCTGCTGTCGGCGATCCCCGTCCTGCACGGGCTGGAGCAGCCCGGCCCGGAGCGGGTCGTGCCGACCGAGGCGCTCGACGAGCGTCTCGCGGACGGCGGATGCCTGTTCGCCCGCAGGTGCCCGTTCCGTACCGAGCGCTGCGAGATCGAGCTCCCCACGCTGGAGCGGGGCGCGGAGTCGACCCACGAGCACGCGTGCTTCCACCCGCAGCGCCGGAACGTCATCCCGGTCGAGGCGGTCGCGTGAGCGACGCCGCCCGCGACGACCACGCAGGTGCCCCCCGCGACGACCGCGCGGGCCCTCCCCGCGACGACCGCGTGGGCGCGCCTTCGGGCGGCGGACGTTCGGGGAGTACGGGCAGCGGCATCCGCCCGGCGGTCCCGGCCGAGCTGCCCGCCATCGGCGAGCTCGCCCAGGCGTCGCTCACGCTGGACGCCACCGACGCGCCGCAGCTCGTGGCACGGCTCGCGGATCCGCCCGAGGGACGCGACCGGGCCGCCCTGGTGACGCCCGGCCTCGACGGCGTCGTGTTCGTCTCCGCCTCCGCCACCGAGGGCGTGGGCCACGTGGACCTGCTGGCCGTGCGCCCGTCCGCCCAGGGCCACGGGACGGGACGGGCGCTGGTGGCGGCGGCCGAGGGATGGCTGCGGGAACGCGGAGCGCGCGAGGTGCGCCTGGCGGGAAACCCGCCCTGCTACGCCTGGCCGGGCATCGACGTCCGCTACACCCCTGCGGTCTGCCTGGCCGAGAGCCTCGGCTACGAGAGGTACCGCACCGCCTGGAACATGACCGCCGACCTCATCCGCTACCTGCCCGCCGACCGTACGGGACACCTGCCCGCCGACCGTACGGGACACCTGCCCGCCGACCTCACGGGTCACCAGCCCGGCGAACTCACCGGCCGGCCGCCCGGCGGCCGTACGGGCGCGTCGGCGGACGAGGAGATGGCCCGGCTCGCCTCGGCCGGGGTAGCCGTCCACGCGGCGCCCGCCGGGGAGCGCTCGGAGGTGATCGCGTTCGTCCGAGAGCACTGGAACGACGCGTGGGCCTGGGAGGTCGCCCAGGCCACCGGATGCCACTACGCCACCCGTCAGGGCGAGATCCTCGGCTTCGCCGCCTGGGGGGCCAGGCCGGGGTGGTTCGGCCCGATGGGCACGGCCGAGGCCGCCCGGGGGCTCGGGGTCGGCGGGGTGCTTCTGCGGCGGTGCCTCGAAGAGCAGGCGGTGGCGGGGTACAGCAGCACGCAGATCGGCTGGGTGGGGCCGGTGCGCTTCTACGCCAAGGCCGTGGGCGCCCACGTCGAGCGGGTCTTCTGGCTCTACCGCCGCCCCCTCGCCTGACGCGCCCCCGCCCCCCGGCTGACGCGCCCGGCCCCTGGCCTGACGCGCCGCCCCTGGCCTGACGCGCCGCCGTCCCCCCGGCCGAGGCGACGCGCGACCCGGTGAACCACTATCGACACCCTGGAAGATGAGGAGTCATGGCCCGACCACTTGCGCTGTCCACGACGGAACAGAGCGACCCCCGCTACCGCCAGATCGACAGGCTGCCGACGGACGAGATCGCCCGCCTCATGAACGCGGCGGACTCCACCGTCCCCGCCGCGGTGGCCAGGGCGATCCCGCGGATCTCCGCCGCGATCGACGACATCGCCGCCCGCATGCAGGAGGGCGGGCGGCTGCTCTACGTCGGCGCGGGCACCTCCGGTCGGCTGGCGGTGCTCGACGCCTCGGAGTGCCCGCCGACCTTCGGCACCGACCCCGAGGTGGTGCGCGGCATCATCGCGGGCGGCGTGCCGGCGTTGACCCGGTCGGTCGAGGGCGCGGAGGACGACGCCGAGGCCGGCGCCGCGGCCATCCGCGAGCAGGGCGCGGGACCGCTGGACTCGGTGGTGGGGATCTCCGCCAGCGGCCGGGCGCCGTTCGTGGTGGCCGCCGTGACGGAGGCCCGCCGCCTGGGCGCGGTCACGGTGGGGCTCTCCTGCAATCCTGGGGTGCCGCTCTCGCGGGCCGCCCACCACGCCATCGAGGTCGTCGTCGGGCCCGAGGTGGTGACCGGTTCGACGCGGCTGAAGGCCGGCACGGCGCAGAAGCTGGTCCTCAACATGATCTCGACGATCTCGATGGTCAAGTGCGGCCGTACCTTCGGGAACTACATGGTCGAGGTGTCGGCGAGCAACGCCAAGCTCGTCGACCGGGCCGCCCGCATCGTGGGCGACATCACCGGCGCCGACCTCCCCGCCGCCCGCCTCGCCCTGGAGGCCGCGGGACACCAGGTCAAGACCGCCGTCGTGATGATCGAGCGCCGGCTCGACGCGCACGAGGCGCGCCTGCTGCTCGCGGCCTACGGTGACCGGCTCGACAGCGCGCTCGAAGCCGGCCGCTAGGACCGGGTACGCAGGGTGAGGGCCGTTGATCTGGGCATACTCTCGGTGAACAGCTGGTGCCGCACGACGGACGGGGGAGCGATGCCACCGCCTGTACGGGTGTGCCGCGTCTACGACGATCCCTCTCAGGGCGACGGGAAACGCGTGCTGGTCGACCGCCTGTGGCCGCGCGGCCTCGCCAAGGAGGACGCGCACGTGGACGAATGGCTCAAGGACGTCGCGCCCTCCAACGAACTGCGCACCTGGTACGGCCACGACCCCGCGAGGTTCGAGGACTTCCGGGGCCGGTACCTCGCCGAGCTCGACGGCCCCACCCGCCGGGCCGCGCTGGACGAGCTGCGCGGGCTGCTCAGGGACGGGCCGGTGATCCTGCTCACCGCCACCAGGGACGTGGAGCACAGCCACGCCGCCATCCTGGCCGACCTCCTGCGCCGGCCCATCTGACCGCCCTGCGCCAGTCCGTCTGACCGTCCTGGGCCGGTTCAGCTACCGCTCCCGCGCCGGTCCAGCCGACCGCCGGGTCGTCCGGGTGAGTCCGGATTCGCCGGGGTCCGCTCGTGAAAGCGGGGCCGGAATCACCGGCAAAGCCTGAGCGGAGGGCGTCCAGAGGAGTACCTTCTCTCAGCGTGTCCTCAGGGCGTACTCACCAGGCACCCAGTGGCGTAGGGCACCATAGAATCATGCCCTATCCACCCATGAGCGACATAAATGCTCATAACCGGCATTCCAGGCGAGCCCTCGGGGCCGTACGCCGGGCGCGGTTCAGGGTGGGCGTGACGCTGTTGTCCATGGTCGCCTCCCTCGGCGTCACGCTCGACGCCGTCTCGGCCTCGGACGCGCCGGGCCGTCAGGGCGTGTCGATCGCCACCCCGCCCGCGGGCCCGGCCGGGTCGCCGGGCTCCGGGAGGCAGGGGCCGTCGGTTTCAGCGGCTTCGTCGGTTTCATCGGGGTCGGTCGGTACGGTCGGCATGGTCGTGGGGCTGGGGGACTCGGTGCCGGCGGGCTCGGCGTGCGACTGCGCCACCTACGTCTCGCTGGTAGGCCAGGGCCTGGCGACCCGGCAGGGAACCGAGGTCGTCAGCAGGAACCTCGCCGCCGCCGGGCTCACGACCAAGGGCCTGCTCGACCAGCTCGCGGACGACGCGGCCGAGGAGTCCGTGGTGGAGGCCGACGTCACGATCATCACGATCGGCGCGAACGACTTCGACAGCGCCTCCATCGAGGACGACGCCTGCGGTCCGGACGCGGATCTGGCCTGCTTCAAGGACGACCTGGCACAACTGCGGGCCAACATGGACGCCATCCTGCGGAGGGTCCGCGCGCTGGAGAAGCGCGACGGGAGCCGGATCATCGTGACCGGCTACTGGAACGTCTTCATGGACGGCGCCGTCGGCCGCGCCCAGGGCCAGGCGTACGTGACGACCAGCGACAGGCTCACGCTGGCCGTGAACGAGACCCTCGCCGCGGCGGCCGCCGCCGCTGGCGCGCGGTACGTCGACCTCTACGTGCCCTTCAAGGGCGCCGACGGGACGCGGGACGACACGGAGCTGCTGGCCGACGACGGCGACCACCCCGACGCCACCGGGCACCGGCTCATCGCCGGCTCGGTCCTCTCCGCCCTCTACGACGTCTGACACAGAAACCCCGGCCGGGTTCAAAATGCCTTTCATCAGAAATGACTTGATGGCGGTTTAAATGCCTTCATCTCCTTGCCGTCGACAAGGAGCATGCGGTCGTGATTGAACAAATGTCCCCCGGCGGCGGATTCGTGAGATATCCCGAGTTATCGTTGAGCCCAGGGGGAGAGCATGATGAAGCGAACATTCGCCGTGACCTTGCTGCTCATGGTGATGGCGGCGGGCCTGGTCGTCACCGCGTCCGCCTGGGGGAGCACGGCTCAGGCGGCGGCGAGGACGACGGTGAGCAAGGCGCAGTACAAGATCCTGTACCACCAGTGCCGGTACGCGAACACCAAGAGGCTCCGCAGGCAGTGCCGGGCGGACGTGAGAAGGAACTACCGCATCGGCAGGTGGAACCCAGATCTCGACTGCCGCACCTATTCCGGCATCACCGTGTGCGGCAAGCTGAAGCTGAGCAGGAGGGAGCGCCGCTGCGTCGTCCGCTCGGTGAGGGACGAGGGCCTGTCGCGCCGGCGTGCCGAGGTGGAGTGCTACGCGTTCGCCTAGACGCGCGTGGAAAGGCCGATATCTGCGGAACCCCTGGAAACGCGGGCTTTGTTCCTCTCGCGCCTTTCCTCCGGCGGGCCAGAGCGGGCGTAAGCCGCAGGTCATGGTGTTTCCCGGCGATCTCACCGGGTAACGCCGACCGGGCTTGGGTCGCTCATGCCGAGGAGGAGACAGTTCCATGATGGAGCACGACGGCGACGTCATCACCGTGCTGACCACCGATCATCGCGAGGTGGAGCAGATGTTCGCCGAGCTGGAGGCGTCGCGCGGCAGCGGTGACGAGGAACGCCGCAGGCACGTGACGGAAAAGGTGATCATCGAGCTGGTCAGGCACTTTGTCGCCGAAGAGGCCTACCTCTATCCGGCGGTGCGCAGGCTCATCCCCGGAGGCGACGACCTGGCCGACCGTGAGATCGGCGAGCACGCGGAGGCCGAACGCCTGATGAAGGACCTGGAGCGCACCGACACCGGCGACCCCGCCTTCGGTCACCTGCTGGACAAGCTCATGGCCGCCGTGCGCGAGCACATGCGGGAAGAGGAGAGCCGGCTGTTCCCCGAGCTGGTCAAGTACGCCGACGCGGAAGAGCTGCACGGCATCGGCAAGAAGATCACGGCCATCAAGAAGATCGCTCCGACCCGGCCGCACCCCGCCGCGCCCGGCAACCCTCTGGTCGGCAAGCTCCTCGCCCCCGGCACGGGCCTGGTCGACAGGATCCGCGACCTCGCCAGCGGGCGGGGAAAGGACTGAGGGCGAGAGCGGTTCCGGTGGCGGCCGTACCGAGATCCGCCACCGGAACGGGGCTCAGGAGGGGACGTGGTTGCGCAGGCGCAGCTCGTCGGGGTAGGGGAAGAAGTACGTCTGGTCCCGCAGGTACGTCGCCTCCGCGCCCCTGATGTGGTGGCGGAGCAGGGCCAGCGGCACGCTGAGGGGCACGTGGCGGGCCTGGTACGAGTCGATCACCTCGACGAGGTCGGCGCGCCGCGCCGGGTCCAGATGGCCGCTCACCATACCGAGGCAGTGCTGGAGGACGTTGACGTTGCGGCCGGTCGTCGCCCTGACGGCGAGAGCCGTACAGAAGGCGTGGCGGTACGAGGCGGCGAGCCGGTCCCTCGGGCACGTGCCGGCCTCGGCGACCAGCCGTCCGATCGCCCGGTAGGCGTAGGGGTCGTGGGCCAGGAGCTGCATCTTGTGGCGGGAGTGGAAGGCCACCAGGTCGCGGGGCCGCCAGTCGCCCTCGAACAGCTCCCTCAGCCGGGCGTGCGCGAAGATCCGCTCGACGAACGCCTCGCGCAGCACGTCGTCGTGCAGCCGTCCCTCGTCCTCCACCGGCAGCAGCGGGTGGGCGTTCATGATCCCGTCCGCGAACAGGCCCCGGTTGCGCCGGTCGGCGACCGCCTCCCCGTTGTGGACGGGGACGCCGTGGATGCCGCAGCTCGGGCTCTTGGACTTGAAGACGTAGCCGTCCGCGCGCAGGGCCGCCGCGCGCTCCGCCGCGAGGGCCGTCATCGGCCCGGTGAGGTCCCTGCGGGTCTTGTGGGTCAGCATGCGCGGACCCTCCGGGGCGTGTTCGAGGCGGAGCGTCTCGCGCGGGGCGCCGAGGCCGATGTCCATCTCCGGGCACATCGGCACCCAGTCCACGTGGTCCGCCAGCGCGTCGGAGAGGAACCGGTCACGGCTGTGACCGCCGTTGAAGCGCACCGCCGCGCCGAGCAGGCAGCTCGACACCCCCACGCGCGGCCGGACGCGCTCGCCGCTCATCCCGCCGCCACGTCCAGCAGCGAGGACAGGCGGTGGAGTCCGCGCGTCGTACGGGCCTTGATCGTGCCGAGGGGGACCTGGAGGCGCTCCGCGATCTCCCGCTGGGTCAGGTCGCCGTAGTAGGCCAGCTCGATGGCCTGCCGCTGGGGAGCGGGCAGCTTGGCCAGGGCCCTGCTGAGCTGGTCGCGGTCGGCGAGGTCGTCTCCGGCGGCGCGGCCGTCCTGGCCCGGGGGGTCGCCGACGGCGTCCAGGGGCACGGTGTACGGCGCGCGCGCCCGCAGGTGGTCCACGGCACGCTTGCGGGCGATGCCGAGCAACCAGGCCTCGATGCTCCTCGCCGGGTCGAACCGGTGCCGGCAGCGCCACACCTCGGTGAACACGATCTGCAGCACGTCCTCCACGTCCTGCGCGGGGACGAGCCGCCGCAGGTAGCACCTGACCAGCGGGGCGTACGCGCGGTAGCAGTCGCGGAGCGATTCCACCTCGCCCATGGCGAGGCGGGCCCCAATCGTGTCGTCCATGAGCCCCCGCGACCCATTCAAGGTCACCGGGATC
Organism: Sphaerisporangium sp. NPDC049002; assembly: GCF_040649355.1. Taxonomy (NCBI): domain Bacteria; kingdom Bacillati; phylum Actinomycetota; class Actinomycetes; order Streptosporangiales; family Streptosporangiaceae; genus Sphaerisporangium; species Sphaerisporangium sp. NPDC049002. The sequence goes on from NZ_JBEZFH010000010.1 coordinate 36,427, forward strand.
GGGCAGTTCAAGATCATTCCATGGCGAGCCACCCAAGAAACGGTCAATTCGGTACGGCCCTGACCTGGGGCCCTCTTGCCCGCAAGGAGGTCATCCAGGGCATGCCGAGCGGGAGCCCGCACCGCCGGTCTTACGCCCATCGCTCCTCCTTCCGGCCTACCCCTTGTTCCTTCGGGTCCTGGCCCCGTACGGACGCATCCCGCCCCGATGCGATCGGCGCCCCCGCGCGCTGCCCCCGGAACGCCCGCCTCACGATCTGCGCAGCGTGTGTGTCGATCCGGAACGCCCGCCAAGCGATCAGCGCAGCGTATGTGCATCCGGAACGCCCGCCACGGCCGAAAGGGTTAGCAGCGATCAAAGGAGCTGCCCCTATGGTGATGGCGAGGCGAGGCCCGGCCGTGGTCATCGGAGCGGGTCTGGGCGGTCTCTCCGCCGCGATCCGGCTCGCCGCGGCGGGGCGGGAAGTGATGGTGGTCGAGGCCCGGGACGTGCCGGGAGGCTGTTGCGGCACGGCGAGCCTTGGAGGCTACCGCTTCGACACCGGGCCGTCCGTACTGACGATGCCCGGCGTGCTGGCCGACACGTTCGCGGCGGCGGGCGAGGACCTGGATCACTGGCTGCGGCTGCGCAGGCTCGACCCCTACTATCGGCTCAAGTACCACGACGGCTCCCACCTGGACATCGTGGCGGGGGAGGAGGCGATGACCGAGCAGGTGCGCGCCCTGTGCGGACCGGCCGAGGCGACGCGGTACCAGGGCTTCCGGCGGCTCCTCGGCGAGATGTTCGAGGCCGAGTGGCCCTCGTTCATCGACCGCGACATGACCCGGCTCAGGAGCCTGGCCCAGCCGTACGCGCTGTCGCGGCTCGCCGCGCTCGGCGGGTTCCGCAGGCTCGACCGGCTCGTCAGGCGGCACCTCACCGACGACAGGCTGATCAGGGCCCACACGTTCCAGGCGCTCTACGTGGGCCTGTCGCCACGGCGGGCCCTCGGCATCTACGCCGTGGTGGCGCACATGGACACCGTCGGCGGCGTCTACTTTCCCGAGGAGGGAGGCATGCACGCCATCCCGAGGGCCATGGCCGCCGTCGCGGAGAAGGCCGGGGCCACCTTCCTGTACGGCGTGCGCGCGACGAAGATCGAGACGGACGCGTTCGGCGTCGCCGCCGTTCGGCTGGAGAACGGCCTGCGCCTGATAGCGGGCAGCGTCGTGGTCGCCTGCGACCTGCCCCGCGCCCACGCGGGCCTGCTGCCGGACGGCGCGGGGGACTGGCGGCTGTGCCGCCCGAAGTTCTCACCCTCCTGCCTGGTGCTGCACTTCGGCCTCGACCGGCGGCTCCCGGGCCAGGCGCACCACACCCTGCACTTCGGCAAGGAGTGGGACTCCACCTTCACCGCCTTGTCCGCGGGCCGGCCACAGCCCGACCCGAACCTGCTGGTCACCTACCCGGAGTCCGACGCGGGCGCGGCACCGGCCGGGCACGCCACGCTGTCGGTGCTGGAGCCCACCGCCAACATGCTGGGCGGCGGCGACTGGGACCGGCTGACGCCCCGGCTGGAGAACCGCCTGCTCCACCGGCTCGCCGACCTCGGGTACGGCGACCTGCGGGCCGCGCCCCGGCTCACCCTTGACCCGCCCGAGTGGGAGCGGCGCGGCCACACGGCGGGCACCCCGTTCGCCCTGGACCACCGCTTCACCCAGACGGCGTGGTTCCGGCCGTCGGGAAGGGCCAGACAGGTCCCCGGGCTGCACTTCGCGGGCATGCACACCGCTCCCGGGGTGGGGGTGCCACCGGTGCTGATCTCCGGCCGGCTGGCCGCCGAGCGCATCCTGGAGGCCTCACCATGACGCTGACCGCCAGCTACGAGCGGTGCCGGAGGCTCAACGCCGCCCACGGCCGCTCGTACTACCTCGCCACCCTGCTGCTGCCCGCCTGGAAACGCCCGCACGTGCATGCCCTGTACGGCTTCGCGCGCTACGCGGACGAGATCGTGGACTCCTTCGGCATGACCGAAGACCGCGAGACGGCGCTGGACGGCCTCACCGCCCGGCTGGTCCCGGCCCTCGCGGGCGAGCCGGTGCACGACCCGGTGCTGCCCGCGTTCGCGCACACCGTGCGGTCGTTCGGCATCGACCACGCCGACATCGAGGCCTTCCTGCGGTCGATGCGGGCCGACCTGACGGTGAACCGCTACGCGACCTACGACGACCTGCTCGGCTACATGGAGGGCTCGGCCGCCGTCATCGGCACGATGATGCTGCCGGTGCTCGAACCCCTTCCCGGGGCCGGGGAACGCGCCCGCGAGCCCGCGCGCCAGCTCGGGCTCGCCTTCCAGCTGACCAACTTCCTGCGCGACGTCGCCGAGGACCTGGAACGCGGCCGGGTCTACCTCCCACTGGAGGACCTCGGCAAGTTCGGCGTGGAGGTTTCGGACCTCGGGCGCCCGCGAGCCGTCCCGGCCGTACGCGAACTGCTCGCGTACGAGGCGCAACGGGCCAAGGACCACTACCGCCAGGCGCTCGCGGGCATCGAGCTGCTGGTCCCCTCCTCACGGCCGTGCATCCGCGCCGCGTACGAGCTGTACGGGGGAATCCTCGACGAGATCGAGGCCGCCGGGCACGACGTCCTGGTGGCCAGGGCACGCGTGCCCCGGCGCCGCCGAATCTCGATCTTCGTACGGCACCTGCTGGCGGCGTCCTCGGCGGACAGGGCCGAACGGCGCGTAACCGTCGAGACGCCGTGAGAGCCGTCGGCCACGGCCGCCGGGAGCGCGCGACGCCGGGGCCGGTCGTCGTCGACGCGATGGGCGGCGACCACGGACCGGCCGAGACGGTGAGGGGAGCGGTCTCGGCGGTACGGGACCACGGCGTGCGCGTCACGCTCGTCGGCAGGGCGGGCGAGATACGCCGGGAGCTCGCCCGGCACGGCGCCGCCGGAGAGATCGACGTGGTGGACGCCGAGGACGTCGTTCCCATGACCGAGCGCGGCGCGGGCGCGGCCGGGCGGGCCGCGTCCAGCCTGGTGGTCGGCTGCGGGCTGGTCCGGCGGGGTGCCGGAGTGGCCTTCGTGTCGTCCGGCTCCACGGGCGCGGTCGTGACCTGCGCGATCCGGGGACTCGGCAAGGCCGAGGGCGTGCTACGGCCCGCGCTGGCGGTGGCCCTGCCCAACGTCGCGGGCGGCTCCACGGTCCTGATCGACGCGGGCGCGACCTCCGACCCCACCCCGGAGATGATCGCGCAGTTCGCCCTCCTCGGCGCGTCGTACGCCGAGTTGGTGCTCGGGGTGGCCGACCCGTCGGTGGGGTTGCTGTCCATCGGCTCCGAGCCCGGCAAGGGCAACCGGCTCACCCGCAGGGCGGAGGAACTCCTGCGTGGGCTGCCACTGCGGTTCCACGGCAACGTCGAAGGCCATGACGTGCTGGCGGGCACCGTCGACGTGATCGCCACCGACGGCTTCACCGGGAACGTGGTGCTCAAGAACGTCGAGGGGTCCGTCAGGGCGGCACTGACCATGGTCGCGCAGGAGGGCATCGCGACTCCGGACCGGTTGCGCGAGGTCGCCGGACGCTACGACCCCCGCACGCACGGCGGCGCGGCCCTGCTCGGGCTGAACGGCACCGTCGTCGTGGCGCACGGATCCTCGCGAGCCGCGACGATCGCGCGGGCCTGCGTGGTGGCCCGCGAACTGGCCGAGGGCAAGATCGTCACTCGTCTCCCCTCCCATCTCACCGCAGGCCCCGCCACATGAGCCCCGACCACCCCGGCCACGATGGCACGGGTTCCCGAACCGCGCGCCTGGACCCGTGGCTCCCCTCACCCGAGGGGGATGGCACGGGTTCCCGAGGTGCGGGCCTGCGGCTTCGACCTGACTCGTGGCGCCGCGCCTCAGCCGAGAGGGTCGGCCCCGTCCCACGTGCCCTCGCTGCCATAGGGGGCGAACCGGGCGAACAGCTCCTCGGAGTACCAGCCTTCGTCCCGCACGCGACCGATCACCTGGCGGTGGGCGGCACCCCGGTAGGCGAAGGACCGTACGGCGGCGGCGTCGCGCCACAGGGAGAACGTGGCCTGCCGGGCCAGCGGCCACTCTCCGACACCGACCGAGGCCAGGCAGCCGTCCTGCTCCCGCAGGTCACGATCCACCGCCGCAACCGAGCGGTAGAACGCGGCCAGCCGCCCCACCCGGATCGAAGCCCTGGTCACCACCGCTACCGGCCCACGGCTGTCGGCTCTGCTGGGTGGAGTCGTCATCGGCTCGTGGGTGTCGGCTCTGCTGGGTGGAGCTGTCATCGGCTCGTGGCTGTCCGATCCGCTGAGCGGGACCTCGACCGGCCCGCGGCTTTGTGTCTGGTCGATGGGACCGAATGGCTCTGTGCCGCCCCAGCTTCCGCGGGACGTCAGCGGTCTCAGCCGTACGTGCCATGCCTCCAGGGACTCGCCGCGCCAGCGGGCCGCGATCGGCGAGCGGTCCATGAACTCCTCCAGCGACGGCTCGTCGCGCCAAACCGCCAGCATCGCCCAGCGGCTCAGGTCGGCCCCGAGGCTCATGGACGTACCCCGGCCGGTGCCCAGCAGCCGCCAGAACAGCAGCCCCTCGGTATGGTGCAACACCGGCCGGTCGAAGGCCATATACCGCATGCCTCCCATATCGACGTATCTGATGAGGTGAAACGAAGCGATGGTTCCCGTGCTCGTCGCGGTCATCGGCGGCTACCTGCTCGGCTCGGTGCCGGTCGCGGTACTGGTCGCCCGTGCCCACGGGTTCGACCCCCGTGACGTGGGCGACCGCAACCCCGGCTTCTGGAACATGAAGGAGCGGCTCGGCTCACGGGCCGCCGTGCCCGTCTTCGCGGGCGACACCCTCAAGGGGACGTTCGCGGGTCTGCTCGCCCTACTCGCCAGCGGCGCCCACACCACCGGGTTCGCGGGACTGCTCGGCGGAGGCGCCCACACCACCGGGTTCGCGGCTGTGACGGGAGCGAGCGTCACGCCCGTGTACGCGGCGGTGGCGGGGGCGAGTGTCGTACCCGTGTACGCGGCGGTGGCCGCCGCGATGATCGGCCACGCCTGGCCGGTGTTCGCGGGGTTCCGGGGCGGGCGCTCGATCCTGGCGTTCGCCGGGGGCGTCGCCGTCATCTGCCCGCCGGCGTTCCTGCTCGCCGTGGCCCTCCTGATCGTGACGGCCCTGCTCACACGGTCGTTCGCGATCGGCGCGCGGGCCGGGGTGTTCAGCGTCCCGATCCTGCAGTTGTTCTTCACGCCCGTGGCGTACGTGGCCGCGACCGGCGCGCTGATGTGCCTCATCGGTCTGCGTTTCGGGCAGGCGGCTCTGGCGGGCCGCCACTCCTGACGTTCGGACCCGTCCCGGTGCTCGTGCGCTCAGGGTACGTCCCGGCCTTCGCCCGCTCAGGGTACGTCCCGGCCTTCGTGCGCTTCGAGTACGTCCCGGCCTTCGTGCGCTTCGAGTACGTCCCGGTCTTCGCGCGCTTCGGGTACGTGCGCCCCCGCCAGGTGCGCACCGGCCGCAGGCTCGCCTGCGTCAGCCGTACGGCCGTGACCGGGTCCAGCAGCGGGGACAGGAGCACGCCGAGCCCCGGCCGGGTGTAGCTGCCGCGCAGCGCCCCGGTCAGCAGAAGCCTCGTGGCGAGCAACCCGAGGTCGAGCCCTGTGGGTCGCCCCACGGCCAGCCGCAGCACGGGAAGAGCGGTGGTGAGCCACACCACGGCGAGGTCGCCCGCCAGCCGTACGGGATCGGTGACGTCCGGCATCGCCAGCGTTCGTCCCCACTCGCGCCACACGTCGGCCGTGGACTCGTGCATGTCGACCGCCAGCAGGTCACCGGCGTCCAGGAAACGCACGGCCCAGCCGTCGCCCGCCAGGGTCCGGGCCAGCGCCACGTCGTCCGTCATGTGCCCGCGGACCCGCGCGAAGCCGTCGGCCGCCAGCATCGCCTCCCGGCGGAAGGCCATGCACTGCCCGTTGGCCACCACCCGGTGCGGGGCCGGGAGCACGCGGGAGCCTATCGGCCCGAACCGGTAGACCAGTGTCGCGAGGAAGGACGCGTGCAGGGCCTGCTCGGCGGGGCCGTCGCAGACGAAACGGGGACCGAGGCTCAGCAGATCGCAGCCGTCCAGCGCCGAGGCCAGTGCGCTGAACAGGCCTGGTCGCGGACGCGTGTCCGCGTCGAGGGTGACCACGATCTCGGAGGCCGCCGCGTAGAGCCCCTGGTGGAGGGCCCACTGCTTGCCGATCCAGCCGTCCGGCAGCGGCTCGCCCGCGAGGACCCGCGCACCGAGCCCGGCGGCCAGGCGGGCCGTACCATCGGTGGACTCGTCGTCCACGACGATCACCTCGGCCACGGACGGGTCGGCGAGCGCGGCGGTCACGCAGGGGGCGATGCGGCCCTCCTCGTTCCGCGCGGGAATGACGACGGAGATCGACCTCCCGACTGGTGCGGCCTGTGCGGCCGGGGACGGTACGGACGGTGCGGTCGTGCGGCCGAGCGGAGGCAGCCGGTCACGACCCCGCGCCAGCCGTACCCCCGCCACAAGCGCGGCCACACCCTGCGCGATGCTGAGCACTCTCATCGGGCATCTTCTCCAGCTTCTCCAGCTTCTCCAGCGAGTTCAGGGAGGTGGTTTCCCTGCGAAAGTCCTCGTTGACGAGGGAGGCGACGATGCGGCCGCCCATGGCCACTAGCGGCAGGCCGCCGCCGGGATGCGCCGAACCGCCCACCAGGTACAGGCCGCGCCGGGGGCCGCGATTGCCCGGCCTGCGGAACGGGGCCAGCATGCCGCGGTAGGGCGTGCCGTAGATCGCCCCTCCCCACGCGCCGTAGCGGTCGCGCAGGTCGGCGGGGGTGAACAGGTCGACGAACCGCAGCCGCCCCGACAGGTCATGGCCACGGCTCGCCAGGCGTTCGAGCACGAGATCGCGGTATGCCTCCGGGGACATCGGCCACCGGCCGGGGTCCCGGGCGGGGACGTTGACCAGCATCACCCAGTTCTCCGCGCCCGCCGGGGCCTGCGACGGATCGTCCACCGCCGAGCAGCCGATGTACACGGTCGGATCCTCCGGGGGCCTGCGACGGTCGAAGATGTCGGCGAACTCCCGCTCGTAGTCGGCCGAGAAGACGACGGAGTGGTGGGGGAGTCCCTCGGTTCTCCCGTCCACCCCTGCCAGCAGCAGGAACGCCGAGGACGACAGGCCCAGGCCGGCGATGCGGCGCAGGCGGGGCCGGTCGGGCAGCAGCCGCCCGTACAGCGCCGCCGCGTCGGTGTTGGCGATCACCACGTCGGCCCGTACCCTCTCACCGCCGGACGCCAGTCGCACCCCGTGAACCCGCGCTCCATCGGCGAGCACCCCGTCCACCTCGGCGTCCAGGTGGACCTCCACGCCGGCCTTCTCCAGCAGCGCGGCCAGGGCGTCGGCGATGCGCGGCATACCACAGGGTACGTACCAGCCGCCGTGGCCGTGTTCGATCGCTGGTATGCACCCCAGCGCGGCGGGCGCCTCGTACGGGCTGGATCCGGCATAGGTGGCGTAACGGCCGACGTACTGGCGCAGCCGGGGGTCCTGGAAGTAACGGCGTGCCAGGCCGTCGAGCGTACGCCCCGGGGCGACGGCCAGCAGGTCGGACAGCCGGGGCGCACCGGCGGTGGGCCGTCGCAGGAGCGGGCCGGTGAAGAAGGCGCGCTGCGAGGCATCCCAGCAGCCCTGAGCCCAGCGGTGGAAGGCCCGCCAGTTGGCGCCCTCTCCGGGCGCGAGCCGCTCCACCTCGGCGGCCATCCGCTCGGGGTCGCGGTACGCCCGCAGTTCGGAGCCGTCGGAGAAGCGGTACCGGCACAGCTCGTCCAGCTCGACGGTGTCGAGCCGCAGACCGAGATCCGCGAAAACGTCAGGCAGGGTGAGCAGCGAGGGGCCGAGGGAGAAGGTGAAGCCGTCCCGGTGGTGCTCGGCGAGCTTCCCGCCCAGCCTGGGGAGCCGCTCGTACAGCCGCACCCGGTGGCCGTCCCGCGCGAGCAGCAGGGCGGAGACCATCCCACCCACACCCCCGCCGACCACGATCACCTCAACCATCGACGCCTCCACGCGAGCAATGCGAACAGTCCCATGCACGCCCCCCCGGCGGAGGCGACGAGCAGATCGGGCGGCTCGAACACGACCGCGAACCCGACCGTCTCCATAACGGCCATCACCGCGTAGACGGCCACCAGCCCGGCGTTCCCTGCCTCGTGCAAGATCTTGTCGAGCAGGGTCATGACCACCAGCGAGACGATCACCCAGCCCACGAAATTGCTGACCGGTACCCCACGGTAGGGGCCCGGCTCATCCCATGCCCACAGCCCGAGCCGGAGCATCTGCGGATCAAGGAACAGGTCCCAGGAGGTCAGGGCCAGCGCTCCCACTGCTATCCGGGCCGGCGCTCCGAGGTTCATCCGAGCCGGCGCTGCCGGCGGGATCGTGGGGCCTGGGGTTTCCGGGGTGGGCGAGGTCCGAGGGTTACCGGGGGCGACCATCACGGCCACCGCGTGGGCCGCGAGCCCCATGCCGCCCCAGGCCAGCGCCACGATCACCGGCACTCCGCCCAGTTGGGGCCACAGCACGTCCGTGTACCTGTACGGGCCGAAGGGGATCCCGGTCCTGATGCCGATCGACTCGGCCGCGTACCCGACCGCCACCACCAGCGCGAACGCCGTGACGGCCCGCGGAAGGCCATGGACCGCCGCGGCGAATGCCACAGCACCGACCGCCAGCAGCAGGACGACCACGCTGGTGAGCTGGACCGGACGCGGCTGAAGACCCGATGTCACCTGGGCGGCCACCATCGCGACCAGGAACACCGCCCCGGCCACGGTGAACCCGTTGGATCGCAGCCGCGCGGCCGGAACCCCTCTCACCCCACCGGTCTCACGCCGGTCGCCTATGGCCTCTTCCACACCCACTCATTCGAAGAGCGTCCGACATCAGATGCATCCGCCCGCCTCGTACACGAGCCTGGGCGAAGCGCGCACCGGGCGACGCGGGACTTAAAAGAGAGCGGTGCTCAACCGGTGGAATCAAGATCAGAACAACCCAATCAGGCGGCCCGGCTTGCTAGAATGATCGTCTAGAAGGTGCTGGCATCGGATGTGATCCGGTAGAAGGGTGATCATGGGTTCGCTCGCCGACTTCCAGAACGAGATCTACCTGAACGGGCTCGGTGACGTGCTGCCGGAACTGCCCACAGACCTCACCACCCTCGAACGCGTCGCGCAACAGCGGATCGCCCCCGAGGCTTACGGTTACGTCACCGGCTCCGCAGGGACCGAGTCGACGGCGCGGGCCAACCGTGAGGCATTCGAACGCAGGCGCATCGTGCCCCGCATGCTGCGTGACGTGGCCGTACGGGACCTGTCGGTCGAGCTGTTCGGGCAGACGCTGCCCTCCCCGGTGCTGCTGGGCCCGATCGGCGTCCTGACGATCGTGCACCCCGACGGCGAGCTGGCCGTCGCACGGGCCGCGGCGGCGCAGGGGGTTCCGATGGTGCTGAGCACCGCGGCCTCGTACTCCATGGAGGAGGTCGCCGAGGCGAACGGCGACGGGCCCCGGTGGTTCCAGCTCTACTGGTCCAAGGACCGCGACGTCGTGGCGAGCTTCCTCGCGCGCGCGAAGGCCTCCGGCTACACGGCCCTGGTCGTCACGCTGGACACGCACACCCTCGGCTGGCGTCCGCGCGACCTCGACAAGGCGTACCTGCCGTTCCTGCGCGGCATCGGCGTCGCCAACTACTTCACCGATCCCGCGTTCCAGAAGGCGGTCGGCGGCGCGATCGACGACTCCAACCGGGACGCCGCGATCCTGCGCTGGGCGACCACCTTCGGAGACCCCTCACTCAGCTGGGACGACCTGGCATTCCTGAGGGACCACTGGGACGGCCCGATCGTGCTCAAGGGCATCCAGCACCCCGACGACGCGTTACGGGCCGTGGACGCGGGCATGGACGGCGTCGTCGTCTCCAACCACGGCGGCCGGCAGGTCGACGGCGCGATCGGCTCCCTGGACGCGCTGCCCGGCGTGGTCGAAGCCGTCGGAGACCGGACCACGGTGCTGTTCGACAGCGGCATCCGCACGGGCCCCGACGTCATCAAGGCCCTGGCCCTGGGCGCCCAGGCCGTCCTGCTCGCCCGTCCGTACGCCTACGGCCTCGCCCTCGCCGGAGAGTCCGGCGTCCGCCACGTCATCCGCTGCCTCCTGGCCGAACTAGAAATAGCCATGGCCCTAACCGGCACCACCCGCCCCACAGACCTGATCCCCGACCTACTGGCATCCGGCTAGTTCTCGCACCGTCCCACCCGTGCGTCACGTGACGGGTGTGCCACGTGACGCCCAGCCGGCCGGGTAGGCGGATGTGATGCTGTAGCCCAGTTACGGTGATCATCTCGCGAGAGGTGTGTCCTCGGGGTGCCCGCGCACGATCATCCACAGGATCCACGCCTGGATGAGTCCACCGGCGGTGAGCACCGCAAGCACGAGCTCTGGACTGAGTAGACCGACGAGGCAGCTGGAGCAAGACCAGCGAGATCGGAGCGGTGACCGCGAACAGCACCATCGCCTCCAGACCTTGGCTCCCTGGTTGGCGCGTGCTGATGTCGACGTAGACGGTCGCGGCGATGACGAGTGGCGCATACAGCCCGGCGATTGACCAAGCCTGAACGGTTCCTCAGCGGATCAGTTCTTCTTCGCGAGAAGTGTTGACAGGTGATCTAACGCGGATGCACCCTTCAACCGGGAGAGCGCTCTCTCCCTCCTCGCGTCGCAGTCCTGGCAGGGTGCCTCCCATTTCGAGGAGAAGCAGTGCATCGGTCCCGTCTGGGCACTTCGGTCGCGGTGCGCCATGCATCCCCGATGCTCGCCGGGAGCCCGTCATGATCGGCGTGCTGGTCGTCGACGACAACCCCAGCGTCCGTTCGGCGTTGCGCGGCTTCCTCGACGCCACCGACGACGTACGGGTCATCGGCGAGGCCGCCGACGGCCGAGAAGCGGTCGCCATCGCCCAATTCGTCCAGCCGACCGTGACCCTGCTCGACCCCCGGACGCCGATCGCCGACGGCCTGTCCGTGCTCGGCGAGTTGAGCAGGCACACCAGTGTCCTTGCTCTCACCGTCGACGCCGACCCGGAGCTCATCGCTCGGATGCTGCGCGACGGGGCTCGCGGTTACCTGGTCCACGGCGAGTTCGACCCCGGTGAACTGCGGCGCGCGATCATCGCCGTCGCCGCGGGCCACGGATGGCTGTCGCCCGTCGCCGCGGCCGTCGCCACCGCGACCGTCCGCGACCACGGCGCCCAGGAACAGGCCCAGCACGACCTCGCCGAGCGACGCCGAGAAGCCCGATCCCGCTACGCGCTCACCCAACGCGAACAGGACGTCCTTGCGCTGCTGTCCGAAGGACTGTCCAACGCTGCCATCGCCCACCGATTGCTGCTCACCGAGAAGACCGTGAAGAACCACCTCCACCACATCTTCGCCAAGCTGGGCGTGAACAGCCGTATAGAGGCTGTCCTGCGGTGGATCGGTCACACGTAGCCCTGCGGGCAGTTCAGCCGAGAGCGCCCGCGATGATCGGCTTGCCCTTCGACGCGGGCGATCCCGAACGTACCCACAGGCAGGTGGCCCTGGCATCGATGCCAGGGCCACGTCAGTGCGCCGGGGGAGCGGCGACCGTTCACGCCGCGTGCGGATCTCCGGGAAGGATCAGAACTGACCGGCGGTGTTGCACTTGGCCTTCTGGACGACGCAGTTCTTGACCCGGTGGCCTTGGGCGTCGTTGTCCCAGGCGAGGAACACGTCGCCGTGCATGGAAGAGGCCATCCCCGAGGCCAGGGTGAAGCCGTCGGCGCTCCCGCTGGTCGGGTAGGCGATGACGAACGAGATCGACGGGATGGCGACCGGGAACGCGCCGCCGCACTTGCCGTCGTAGGTGTAGGAGACGTGCGACTTGTGATCGGGGCTGTCGAGGTGGACGCCGTCCCAGCAGTCCTGGAACACCAGCTGGAACATCAGGGTGGCACCCGGGGCGCACAGCGGCCAGTTGCCGTCGGCGCTACGGCCGATCTCACCGCCGGGGCCGGCGCAGTAGAACTGGTTGACCGACCCGGCAGGAGTGGGCGTCTGGAGCTTGGCGTTGCCGGCGATCATGCGGAAGCCCTGGGGGAAGGGCACCGTCGCCGTCGGGTCCGTCAGGCGCGAGCCGTAGTACACGACGACACTCTTGGGCTCGACCGCCTTGCCGCGCTCGTACACGGTGGGGACCCAGTACGCCGACAGGTCCGCCGGGGCGGGCGCGCAGCTTGTGCCGGTGTTGGCGAACAGGGTGCCGGTCGTCGTGTTCGCGTCGGTGCTGTGGTTGCCGAAGAAGCTGTGCATGTGCGACGCGCCTGGCAGCCCCGGGAAGATGATCGGGTCGTCGGGCTTGGAGTGACTGTAGGTGCACGACGCGTTGAACTCCGGGACTCGCACGGCATTGGCGGGCGCCGGGTCCATCGGCATCGCCCGGAACGCGGCGAGCTGAGCGTTCCACTTTGCCTGGTCGATGGTGATCCACCCGGGAGTGGGAGTGGGGGTGGCGGTGCCCCCGCCGCTGAACGCGAACCAGTTGATGTTCACGAAGTCGCCGGAACCGGCGGTGGCCCGCATGACGGCGAAGAGCGTCTGCGCGCCAGTGGGATGGGTGGTGGCGGCGGTCGCGGTCTGGGTGACCCAGGACTGCCAGCCCCCCGTCCCCGTGACGGCGAACTGGGCGAGGATCGGCCCCGTCAGCGACCCGGTGCGCAACTCGATCGTGCCCGATCCGCCGGCGACCGCGGACGCGACTCTCGCCGAGACCGTCAGCGGGCCGGCGGTGCCGAGGTCGACGCCGTCGTACCGCATCCAGTCACCGCCGGAGAGATAGCCGACGGCCTGACCGCCTCCCGTGTCGACTGTCGGCTCGACCTGCGCGCCGGACTGCGCGGCGAACGACTCCGCCTGGACCGTCAGATCCTGGGTGGCCGCGTTCGCCATGGGCGTCACGATGACGGCGACCAGCGCGAGTGCGACGGCCGCCGCGCCGCTGATGAGCACGTTGACCGATCGCCGGCGTGCGCGGCGCCGTATCGCCGTGACCGCGTACCGCGACCGTGGGGGCTCGATCTGGCGCGGTGTTCCGATGCCTTCTGGCATGGATTCCTCCTGACTGCGTGCGCGTGGGGTCGGCGGACCGGGCCTGGCCATCCGCCGGCGTTCCCACACGGACACATCGGGGGACCGTCACTGCCGGAGAGGCGGCCTGGACACCGGCGACGCCCGATCCGATGTCACTCGAACGACCATTACAGATGAGTTTCACGATAATTGCCACGCTGTGTCAGCACATGAGTCAAAAGTCCCGCCGGATAGCGCTTTCAGCGGGCCCGCCAGGAAGGCTTTCAGAGGCCGCCCATCGACTATGAGACCCACTTGAACTGCGGTACCTCAGAATCGGTGAGACGAATCGATGAAGTCACGTCTCATTGATCGTGAGGCAGATCTGTGGATGTCTCGGCCCGGCTAGATCGGGAAGCGGCCGCGGCGCCAGTGCCAGTGGCGGCCGGCCTTCAGGTGGTCGACGATCGCGCGCTGGAGCACGGTACGGCGCGGCAGCTGGTCGAGCGGCGTGGTCAGGGTGCGAAACGCGAACCGCAGCACCTCGACATCGGCGTCCAGCCCTTCCGGCTCCTCGTAGGGCTCCAGCTCGAACCTCCGCTGGAACCGGACGATGTTGGAGTCCTCGGGAAGGTACTCCCGCAGTTGCGGGTCGAGCAGCCACGAGCCGCAGGCGAACGCCGTGTAGCGCTCGCCGGGAAAGTGGCGCGGGAAGAACGCGCGGGCCTCGTCCAGCGACGCCGTGACCGCCTCCGGGGTCATCGGTCCCGAATCGGGGATGTGCAGGTCGATGGCGGTGTCGCCGCGCTGGTGCTGCATCCGGCCCAGCTCGTAGACGCCGCCGCGCGCGTGCAGCGTCAGCCAGCTCTGCATGACCGGCCAGCCCTCGCGCCGCATCCGCCGGTCGATCGCGAGGTTGCGGCCCAGGTCCGCGAGGGTCCCCCACGACACGGCGTCGGCGATGCCATGGTCGCGGTGGTACCCCGTGACGACCTCGACCAGGGCCAGGTACGCGTACACGTAGAGATGCCGCCAGGCGGGGCCCCGTTCGCGCGGCAGCTCCGGACCGGGCGACAGCCAGCCGTGACCCCCGAGATCGGCGCGGACCAAGGCGATCGAGCGGTCGAGCAGCCAACGCAGCTCCGGAGTCCACAGTGGAGAGCCGGGGTCGGGCCAGCCCGCCATGATCTCGGCGGCGTCGTCCGGCCGTACCGAGAGCCGGTCGAGCATCGCGGGCGCGTCGGCCTTGGCCGGCAGCGGAGCCGACGGCCGGTCCCCGGCGAGCCGGTGCACGCGCTCGACGTCCTCGACGGGTACCCCGAGCCGGGCGGCGGTGTCGTCCAGATCCACGCGGACGATCCTACGTACCTCGTGTCCTGCTTTGTTGGTCTCTGCTCTCCTCGGCGCGAGAGGACCGCGAGCAGGGTCACCAAGTAGACCGCTACCGGCTCCCGCGTGCCGGGATGGCATGGGTGTTCCGCCGGAGCCGGCAGCGCCCTCAGCCGCAGGGCTCGTACACGAAGGGCTGGTGCGGAGATGGATGATGACCAGCGGGGCTAGTGTTGAGCCCATGGTCGAGCGGCGTCCCCTGATCGTGCGCAGGCTCCGGCCAGGCCACTGGGTGGCAGTCGACGCGGTCGCCGCCGTCGTGCTCGTCACCGCCTTCGGCGCGGCGGCCTGGCTGCAGGCGCAGCACGCCACGATCCCGCTGATCGCCGTCGCCTGCCTGCCGCTCGCGGTGCGGCGGTTGTGGCCGGTGCCGGTGTTCCTGGTGGTCCTGGCGGCGACGACGGTCGCGCCGCTCACCGGGTGGGCGGAGGCGTACCCGGCGCTGGCGGTGGCCTTGCACGCCGTCGCTCTCCTCGAACCGCGGCGGCTCGCGGCGCTCGCGTTGTCAGCCGCCCTGACGCTCACCGCGGCGGGTCAGGCCGTCGCCTCGGCCTCGTGGGGCTCGGCGCTGTCGGCGTGCGGTTTCGCCTGGTTGGTGCTCGGTCTCGCCTGGACCGTCGGCGTCGCGGTCCGGGAGCAGCGCGCGCACGCGGCGCGTGCGGTCGTCCAGTCCGCCCAGGCCGCGGCCACGGCGGAGCGGCTGCGGATGGCTCGCGAGGTGCACGACATCGTCGCGCACAGCATGAGCCTGATCTCCATGCGCGCCGGCATCGCCAACCATGTCGCCGACACCCACCCGGCCGAGGCGCGCGAAGCGCTCGCACTCATCGAGGACACCAGCAGGAACGCACAGGCCGACCTACGGCGGCTGCTCGGCCTGCTCCGCGACGACCCGGCCGACCGCGAGACGTCCTACGGGCTGGCCGCGCTACCCGGGCTCGTCGCCGGAGCCGCCTCGGCCGAGGTGGACGTGAACCTGTACGTCGAGCCTGGCCTGACCATCACCGACGGGCTCGCCTTCGTCGTCTACCGCCTGGTCCAGGAGTCGCTCACCAACGTGATCAAGCATGCGGGCCCTACGCGCTGCCGCGTCGCCGTCAGCACGTACGGCCGACGGGAACTCGTGGTCGAGGTGATCGACAACGGGAGGGGAGAGACGCCCGGCTGGAGCGACGGTCACGGCTTGGCCGGAATGAGAGAGCGGGTGACCATGAACGGCGGAACCTTCTCAGCGGGCCCGGAGCCCGGGGGCGGCTTCGCCGTGCGTGCTCGGTTGCCCTGGAAAGGAGAGCGGTGAGCGTGTCCACGGTGCTGGTCGCCGACGACCAGGCGCTTCTGCGGGCCGGGCTGCGCATGCTCATCGACTCGGTGCCCGACCTGACGGCCGTGGGCGAGGCGGCTACCGGGCGGGAGGCGGTGGAGCTCGCCGGACGCCTTCGCCCCGACCTCGTGCTCATGGACGTACGGATGCCCGACCTCGACGGGATCAAGGCCACCGAGCTGATCAGGACCGACCCGGCCACCGCCGCGGTCAAGGTGGTGATGCTCACCACCTTCGACCTCGACGAGTACGTCTACGCCGCGTTGCGCGCGGGCGCCAGCGGATTCCTGCTGAAGGACACCAGGCCGGGCGACCTGCTGACGGCGTTGCGGGTGGTGGCGGATGGCCAAGCCCTGCTGGCTCCCTCCATCACCATGCGGCTCATCGAGGAGTTCGCCAGGCGCGAGCCGGCCGGTGTCCCCGGGGCGTTGGCGGCCAGGCTCGCCCAGGTCTCCACCCGGGAGCGTGAGGTGCTCGTGCTGGTGGCCAGGGGGCTGACCAACCCGCGGATCGCCGAGCGGCTCGGCCTCGGCCTGGCCACCGTCAAGACGCACATCCGCAGCCTGCTGGCCAAGCTCGACGTCCACGACCGGGCCCAGCTGGTCATCGCCGCCTATGAGAGCGGAGTGGTCACGGCCGGTTCAGCGCCGGTAGCCGACCTCGGGGAAGGCGGGTGACGGTCCGTCCAGCAGCGGCTCCTTCCGCCCGCGCAGGTGCAGGTCGAAGAAGGCCACCGGGTACGCCTTCTGGAAGGCCAGCGCCCGCTCGGCCGGGATCGTGCCGACGACCTCCTCTAGCTCGGCCTTGCTGAGGCCCAGCGGTTTGGCCGCCATCGGGATCAGGAGGGCGTCGTCGCCGAAGGAGTTGTGGGCCGCCCCCTTGAGTGTGAGGTTGAGCCGCCAGCCGCGCAGGCCGTCCCAGAACGTGCGCAACGCCGGATTGGTCGACATCCCGCCCTTTCCTTCGGTGTCGACCACCAGGTAGGGCCGGTCGAGCCCCGACTGCGCCACCTTGCCGAACACGGCGCCGTCCAGGCCCAGCCCGGCCCTGATGCGTTTGTCGGCGTACATCGCCGAGGAGGTCGCCGCACCCCCGAGCGAATGGCCGAACATGCCGATCCGCTGAAGATCGAAGACGTGTGCCGTGTCCAGCGTGGGCAACTGGTCCAGGACGAACCGCACGTCCGCCACCCGGACCTCGACCGCCTTGGCGAAGTCGGTCACCTCAGGCCCGGTCTCCACCCTGCCATCGGGGAACTCGACCACCGCCGCGTCATAGGGGTGGTCGATGGTGACCACCACGTAGCCTCGGCTGGCCAGTTCCTCCACGACGCCGGTGCCGTACGCGCGTGAGGCGTTGGCGCCGGGGGAGTAGAGGATCACCGGCAACCTGCCGAGGCTCTGGTCGATGGGGGCGCCCTCGTGACCGTCGGTCGTGTCCAGCAGAACGGAACCACGCTCCAGCCCGTTGTCCTCCAGGTATCGGTCGGCGGCCGCCTTGGGCAGCCAAGGAGCGACCTTGTGGTTCCGCACATCCTTCGCCGGATACCACAGGCTGACCATCAGCTCACGCTTGCCGCCCGCCTTGGTCCAGGGGTTCTGGCGCGACTGGTCGACCAGGTGTACGGACACGGTTCCCACGGGATGCGGCCCCGTCGGTGAGGGGATCATCAGGCGCTGCGCCGGTACGGCCGCCGGGGCGCCACAGGAGGCAACCGGCAGGACCAGCGCGAACGCCAGAAGGAGAGCTCGTTTCATACCTTTCACGATGTCGGCCGCAACCGGCCGCGGCCTCGGTCGCCGGCACGACCTTCCGCTCAACCCGGGAAGGTAGCTCCCGAGCCCGACTCCACCCCCGGAGCTAGTTCCGGACCCGGGTCCGCGCCGGGATGCGAAGTACGGACGTCGCCCCGGGTCGGCCTGGAACCAGCTCGCTGGCCGCCGCTTGGCGTTGTTCCTGCGGGGTCCTCTTCAGGGAAGGTTGCGGAAGACGCCTGAAGCTTCGCCGATCACTCCGGTGGCCAGGAGCGGGCCGCCGAGGGCCGGGCCGTCAGGGAGAACGCCTCATCCTCCTACTCCGCACCGATCTCTCCGCCGGCGCCCGCTGCCGAGGCGCCGGCACCACGAGGAGAAGGTCAGGGCTGGCCGACGAAGTTGACGCTGACCGTCGCGGGGCGGGCGGTGGGGCTTGAGGGCGTGGGCAGGAATTCCAGGACGCCGCTGCCATAACAGGGCAGGTTCAGCGAGGTGGGGATCTCGGCGGCCCTACCGTAGTAGCGCAGGACGATAGGCGTCGTGGCGGTGGAGGCGCTCCTGAAGGAGACGCCGATCATGCTGGCCGCGCTGCCCGTGTACCCCGCACCGGTGGTCGAACCCGAGGGGACGGAGCGGACCTCGACCGTCTGACCGGCCATGGGATGTCCGGTCTGGCCGGGGTGAACCGGGCCGAAGCAGGCCATCCTGATGATCGATCCGGCCGACTGCTCGTTCACCAGGCCGGAGAAGTACTGGTTGGGGCCGATCGGCGCGGGGTCGACCACGTCGGCGAAGGCAGGCGCCGACGCGGCGGTGAGCACGGCGGCGACCGCCAGGGGGACGAGCCGGGCTGAAAGCTTCCGGGACATCAGTGCCTCCGTGTCGAGTGACGGCGGGACGCTCGTGATCGGGCGTCGCACCACCGACGATAAATTTCCCGGCACGTCCGGTCAACGATCTTTCCGCCCCTCGGCCCCCGGCCGGAACGGCCGCTGACTTTCACGGCCCGGACCGCCTGCCTTGCCCCTCATCCTCGTCGTCGAAGGCGTCCTCGCCGCGTTCCCATACGCCGTAGGCCGACAGCCAGGCCAGGTAGAGCGGCCTCAGGTCCCCCTCGGCGAGTTCGGCACGTACGCCGACGATGGACGAGAGCGACTCCTCCTCGTCCCCTACCCATTCACCCGCCTCGTCCTCGCTGGTCAGGTCGAGGAGCGTTCGGGGCAGGCGAAGCATCACCCGATGGGTGCTCCCGTCGGTCAGGTACAGGTGGGCGTCGTAGTCGGGGCGAGCGGTGAGGGAAGTCATCGACGCCGCCCAAGCCGAGGCGATTGAGAAGCTGACCGTGCTGCTGGGGCGGCGCAAGGCGTGCGAGGCGGCTGGGGTGCCCCAGGCCAGTTGGTACCGCAAGAACCGCAGCAGCACCGCTCCGGCACGCCCGGCCACCCCGCGAGCCGCACCCCGCGGCGCTGTCGCGGGGCGAGCGCGACCGCGTCCGGCCCTCCGGTCCCGGACACGTCGACGAAGTTGGTCTCGAACCGCTCGGTTCGCATCCAGGTCCCGGTCACCTGGTCGGTGAGCCACTTGGGTCTGCCCCGGCGGGTCTCGTCGATGCCCAGCACTCGGGGCGGTTCGGGCTCGACCAGGACGGCATCGGCGCAGGCGGCGAAGTGGCGGTGCACCAGCGGCCAGCCCAGCCGGTACTCGGCGCTGACGGCCGCGACCGACCGGCCCGAGACGACCTGGCGAGCCACCGTCCGGCACAGCCGGCCCGTCACCCGGGCTCGTGGCGGGATCTCCGCGACCGACTCGGTGAACGCCTTACGCGGGCACAACTGCTCGGCGCAGGCGAACTGCCGTTTGCGCCAGCGCAGCCCGATCGGCTCCTCGCCGTAGGGAAGGTCTCGCGGACGGGTGGTGCGCCGTTGCCGTACCGAGGTGAAGATGACCCCGCAGTCGGGGCAGGCCGCCCATTCCTCGGGACGTTCGATATGCACCAGCCGTCCCGGTTTCCCATCGACATCGGCGACGCGTTCGACGTCCACCACCGCTATTTCCGGCATGCCGAACAGGATCGAAGTACTGTCGTTCACAGCCCGTGGCCCCCGTCACTAACTGTCCTTGATCAACAGCCAGTGTTACGGGGCTACGGGCTCTCGCCTGTCAGGCCACGCCCAGGAACTTCCCCCTCAAGATCGAAGAGCCCGCAAAGCGGCCTGTAGCGCAAGACATGAGTGGTGCGATGCCCAGCATTAATCGAAAAGACGAACGACCCCGGAAAAGCTACGAGTGAGCGACTCGATTACGGCCTTGCCTTTGTCCGCCGTGCCCAGAGACGGGCGCCCGACGACCCCGCTTGTGGTGTACGCCTGCATCCCGGACGTCAGTAGATGGCGCCTGTCGCCTGCCGTCCAGTCAGCTGACTCGTATCCATCGCGTACCAGGTCTGGATAGGCATACAGCAGAATGGAGGTCTCAAGCTCTCCCGCATGCATGTCCTCGTGCATGGACGACGAGAGTTGGGCTGCGGCTCTGGCCTCGTTCCAGTCTTCCTTCGCGGGGAACAACGCCATGCTCCGACCCTTGGCGTTGGCTTCCTGCACGACATTGCTGAGGACGTAATTACCGCCATGCCCGTTCACGAGCACGAGAGTCGCGATTCCACTACGGGTCACTGAGTCGTAGACATCGCTGACTATCGAATAGAGCGTCTGCGCTGAAATGCTTACAGTGCCGGGCCACTCAGTATGTTCGTGCGAACAGGAAATGGTCACGGGAGGAAGAAGAAGGACACGATAGGCGCCGGCCAGCTCTCGTGCGATGACGGACGCGACAACCGTGTCCGTGGTGAGAGGAAGATAGCTGCCGTGCTGTTCGAAGCTGCCAATCGGGAGAATCGCCATTGACGCACTGCGGTCTCGTTCGTCCGTCGTGGTCGCTGTGGTCAGCAGGTGGTCCACCAGGTTCCTTCCGGCGTGGACGGCGAAGATTGAGACGCACTGGTCACGATGTCCAACCTTGCGATCGAGTCTGCCACATCGTGGTGGTTGGACCATCTGCTCAAACAGCGGCGGAGGGCCTTGAGCTGCGACAGCACCCGGCCCGAACCAAGTACATGGGTCAGCGCGATGGCGTCATCGGTTGCCTGACAGGCTTGCTCCGGGTGGTCGGCCACGGCATGCGCGGTCGCGAGGCGCGCCAGGCACAGAGCCCGGTCACGGACCTGACCTGGGTCCGCCCATCGGGACCGGCTGTCCTCGAACATCGGCAGGGCTTGGGAGGCGCGTCCGAGTAGTACCCAGGATGCGCCCGCTTCCATTTCGATATACGAGGGCGTGCAGTACGGGGCACGGTCGGTCTCCTCCTGATTGATGCCTGCCGTGGCCTCGGCGAGTGCGGTCTCGGAGTCTTCGGTGAATCTACCTAGCTCGCCGAGATGCGCATGGGCGTTCGCGCGAGCCCGTAGTACTACGGCCCTGAGGCGTGGAGTCAGAACGCTGGACTTGGACAAGGCCGCATTCGCCAAACCTAGCCCGTGAGCATGGTCGCCCGACTCTGCCGCGATGTTGCTCTTGCGCATGAGGATATACGAGATGACATGCTGGTCCCCAGCCTCCATCGCGTAGTCCAGGGCCTTGTTGGTCCAAATCATGGCTTCCAGGAAGTTGCCGGAATCCTGGTGGAGCCAACCGAAGAATTCGAGGAACTCGCTGCCGATGTCGAGTGCCTCGGCCCGATCGGCCCCCTTGGCTACTTGGCATATTCGTTCGATGATGGGTACCTGCCCATGGACGCCTCTGATGAGCAGCCGCGGCCCCATCATCGCCTCCGCCTCGATCTGCGCAGTGAGAATGCGACGGAGTCCGGCCACGATGGGTGGAGTTGTAGCGCTGGTGAGACCTCCCAAGCTGAGCTGCTGCGCCATCGCGCCCGTACTGGCCGGCGGTTCTTGGCCGGAAAGATCATCCGGTGAAGCGCCGACAGGGTGGCCGGAAGGTGGCGTATCGGAGAAGTCAGGGGCAAGTCCAAGCGCGGTACGTGCGGCGTCCGGCATGCCCAGGCCGCCGGCGATCCGCTCGAAGACGTCCAGCCTGGTCACCTGGACGCCCCCTTTCATGATTTCACTGACTTTTCCCTGGCTGAGACCTGTCGCGCTACCGATAGCCGTCTGACTCATCCCGGCGTATTGGCGTACCAGGCGGAAGACATGCCCTATGTCGCGTACACGCAGGGCGGCGAGCATCGCTGGTAGCTGCCAGACGGAGACGGGGACCATGACGGGGCCTGCCGAGCCAACGGGCATGCGGTGACTTCCTCTCCGGCCGAATCAGTATCCGCAGGGCATTTCTGACGATATACACCGACGCTCTATCGCGTCACGGGATACCAGCCTTCCTTCTCTGGATACCAGCACGGGATGGGTTTCGCTGCGTCGCTTACTCATTCTGATGCCATGCCTGTCGACGAGGAGCGAAGTCAACGAAACTGCCCGGCCAACCGAAAGGCAGGATCGCTCTTCACCCAGGTTAATCGCGCGGCACCCGAATTGCGCCTGGCTGCCCGGCGAAGGTCCTCTCTTCCAGTCCTTCAACGGTGTCGAAGTACCGGCATGACGGTTCCGTACCCGATCAACCGTGCGAAGGGAGCCGACCCCGTGTCGATCACATGTGAGCCCGTACCTCAGTCCACTGCGGCACATTATGGTGCGCTGCTCGGTGGGCTCAATGACGCACTCAAGACGCATGGCGTCTATGGCCGTGAGGTCAGGGTCATACGGCTCCACTTGCGCTTCAACCAATACACGGCGCCCAGCCACATGCCTCCCGAACTGGAGATCCGAGGAGCGGACTGCCGACTGCGGGCGACGGTGACGATCGTCCGGGGGCACAGTGGGCCGGCCTACTGTGTTCGCCCGATGGACGATGACCTCCATTTCGTGTTCCCGGTCAACGAGGGAGCCGAAGCGCTGGCCTTCCTGGTAGGCCGGGCCCGGGACTGGCAGACGGCCCTATGAGCGCCCTTTGGGTCCGCTGCTCCAGGCCGCACCAGGCAGATCCCTTCATCGGCAGGCTGGATCGCCTACCGGAGCCATTCGCGGCTCGGCCCCAGCGGAGAGGTTCGGCATCTCCGACGTCTTGGGCGCCGGCACTCTTGCCGAGCTCGCAGTTCGTTCATGTCGACGGGCGAAGTAGCCGCGCTGGTCCTGGTCGGGTCCTTCGTGGTCGCGTGCCTGGTGCTGGCTTGGCAGGAGCACCGGCGTCGCGATTGACCCCTGTCACCTCGAGAAGAACGGAGAACCCTCCATGACAACCCCGCTGGTACAGCAAGTCGCCTGCGTCGAGACCATCGACCCCGACCTGCTTGATCGCGTCCGCCACGAGACGCTGACCATCCCCGACGGCTGGGTCACCGAGTACGGCGAATACCAGTCCGGCGGCTGGGGCACGCTGTCGCTTCTGAACCAGACCGGTACCGCCACGGACGTGACCATCACCGACTGCGAACCGGTCGCGACCGACCTGCTGGCCGCGATGCCGACCACCCGTCAGCTCCTGTCCGACCTCGGCCTCCGCTACATGTGGGCCCGCATCGCCCGTTTGGAGCCCGGGTCGTTCCTTTGGGAGCACCGCGACTACGGCGAGCTGAAGTCCGTCGAGCGACACCGGCTCCACATCCCCCTGGTCACCAGCAGCGCGGCCTACCTGGTCGTAGGCGGCTCGGCCGTACACCTGTCCACGGGTCGGCTGTGGCGGCTCACCCCAACTCACGCGCACGGCGCGTGCAACCGGTACGGTCCACCCCGGCTGCACCTGATCCTGGACTGCTACTCCAGCCAAGAACTGGCCGAGCTGACCAACACCCGGCACCTTCCCGACGACGCCGTACGGCCGCTGCCACCTCTGACCGACGCGCTGGCCCACCAGCAGGTCACGCAGGCCCTGACCCTGGCTCGGCTCGGATACCACGACGCGGCGGAGCAATACCTGTTGCAGCTCTACTTCACCCACGAGTCGAGCGAGGGACAGGTCTACGACCTGCTCCACGACCTGCACGCCACACTCGGCGACACCGCCACCGCCCAACAGTGGCGCCACCGGAAATCCATCTTGCTCGGCACCGCCTCATAGGGAGGACCGTCCCATGTCCGCGATTCTCGACGCCGCCATTGATGATCTCGTGCTGGTCAACCGGCCCGCCCAGATCGCGATCCTTGAGCGCGTCTCCGGCCTGCTGGCCGGCAGCCCCGCCGTCACGGACCTGCTCGTTCGCGGCTCCTTCGCCAGCGGTGACTCCGACCGCTTGTCGGACGTGGACCTCGTAGTCGGCATCCACCCGCCGACCTTCTCCGAGTTCGTGGGCGCCCATCATGCTCTGGCCGCCACCCAGCTGCGCGCGATCCTGCCCGGCTGGAGCGACACCATCGTGCCCAGCATGGGCGGGCTCGGCTACGTCCACCTGATAGAGCACGACGGCAAACTCTGCCAGCTGGACCTGTACCTCGCCCCGGCCGACCGCATCGACCACATCGGCGCGGTCACCAGGGGCCGCGCCATCTACACCGCGCCGTACGGCGGTGACCGACTACCCGACGGGGCCGCCGCGGCGTTCGTCGCCGACCGTCTCGCCGCAGCGCCCACCTGCGAGCAGCTCTTCGTGGAGACGCTCGTGCTCACCTGGATGATCCACAAGCGCATCTTGCGAGGCCAGCAGTTCATGGCCTACGCCGAGACTCACATGCTCCACACCGCTGCCCGCAGCCTGATCCGCACCGCGCTCACCCCTGATCGGGCCCAGTACGGCTGGTACCACCTCGACACCGAGATCGGCCGCACACCGATCGGCCGCTGGTGCCTGGCCCAGTTGGACGCGCTCATCACCAGCCCGCCCGTGCCGACCATGCGTTCCCTGGCCGAGTCCCTGGAACGCATCCTGACCCTCGCCCGCCGCACCGTACCGGACATGATGGCGGCGCTGGGCCCGGCCCTCGACGCCTACCGCTACCACCTCGACCTCGACCTCGACCTCGACCTCGGCTGAGCCGGCTCAGGCGATACCGTTGTCAGGTGCCCCTTCACGTCGAACGGCGAGCTATCAGCGTCGAGCAGGATTAGACGAGGCGCTCTCTCTCGGCCCCTGCTCGGCGTGGTTTCCGCAGCCATCCCAACACCTTGAGGGGCCTTCCACCGTGCCATCCGATCTGTTCGGCCATCCGCCGCTCGGCTTCACAGCGGCACGCCCATCCTGGCGCGATCTCCCCAGCGAACTACGCGACCTCATCACCACTCACCTCGGCTCGGCCGTCGTCACCGCCGATGTGCAGGGCGGCGGCTTCTCGCCAGGGGCTGCCGCGCGTCTCGGCCTGGCCGGCGGTGACTGGGCCTTCGTCAAGGCCATCCCGGTCGATCACGTCCTGGCAGGAAAGTACGAGGTCGAGGCGGAAACCGCAGACCGGCTTCCCTCCGCCGTACCAGCGCCGCGCCTGCGATGGCACGGCACCTCGGCCGGATGGATCGTCCTGATCTTCGATGACATCGAAGGACGTCACCCTGATCTGTCGCCCGGCTCAGCGGACATCCCCACCGTCGTGTCAGCCCTCTCCGAAATGGTCGAACTGCTGACACCGTCCCCCCTGTCCGGTCTCCCGCAGGCATCTGCCAGCCGAGTCCGCTGGCTGCATGGCTGGCGCGAACTGGCCGACTCGTCACCGTCCGACCTTGGCGACTGGGAACAAGAGCACCTGCACGCGCTCGCCGACCTGGAAACCCTCTGGGGCCGGCATGCGGACGGCACCACCTTGGTCCATGGGGATACACGTCCAGACAACCTGCTCATCACCACGAGCGACAGCACGGCGTACGTCGTGGACTGGGCGCAACCATGCCAGGGCGCCGCCTGGCAGGACCTCACAGATTTGGTCCCCCACCTGATCATGGCCGGCAACACTCCGGGAGCCGCCGAGGAGGCACTGGTCGGCACCCGGACCTGGGATCTCGTTCCCTCAGATGTGATCACCAGCTACGCGGCCGCATACGCCGGCTACTGGACTCGCATGAGCCGCCAACCCGCACCGCCGGGCGTACCGAACCTACGTGGATACCAACGGCGCGCAGCAGCAGCCGCCATCGCTTGGACGAGATACCGCACTGGATTGTAGGCCCGGTCACCTGCTCTCCGAAGGGCTGGTGCCGAACTACTCGCCGGGAACCGGGTCAGCGGCTCATCGATCTTCGTGGTGGACGTGGTCCAGCAGCGTGGCACCGATGGCGGCTACGCGACGTAGGCCCGTACGCGGCGCGTTGCGAGCCGCTCATTGATGGCGTCCTGGTCGAAAGGAACGGGGTCTTCCGGGTGCTCGGGATCGTAGTGCTCGATCGGGTTGTCACGTAGATGTGCCCCCCGCGCCGCATCACCATCGTTGAATTCGGTCCGTAGAGGCAGGCGGTGTCAGTCCCCGCGCTGCTGGGAGGCTGGCCGGGCTAAAGGACCAGGTGGGCGGTTAGATAACCTGGTCTCGGTGGCGCACCCTGGATTCGAAACTGCGACCGTCGGATTAGAAGTGGAATGCCGACCACCCGGCCCATTGCCCCTCCGACCTGCACCGCAATCTCTCGGCAACCGGTCGGCCGGCGGCTTCATCCCGCGCATATCCCGCAACGGCGCCTAGCCCCGTCACCCGGTGGGGCGGGCAGAGGAACGAGGCCCGGACCGGCGATCGCCCCCAACCTCGTACGGCGCCCAACCACCGCATGGCGATCGTAAGGGCGGTAGCTGGACGGAGGCCTCGTCTGGGCGGGCACTAAACCGCATTAGCAGCTCGGATCTTGCCCGTCCCTATCGGTTCCACCTGGACCAACGCGCCCGGCCGGTTCACCTGGAACGGCAGGGTACGGCGGTGAACTGCAACCCAAACTGCAACCCCTTCGAGTGCCGCTCATGAGCCGCCGAAGATTTTACAGAGCGTCGCCGATCTCGGCTCCTTATGTACTGCGACCTGCGGCGCAGGGCTGTCTCGGGGGGTGCTCCCGGAGAGGTATCCCGCGCGTATCCCGTGCCTCCTTGAGCAAGCCCGTTGCGCGCCAGACGCCAACCTTCGTCTAGGCACATCTTCCCGGCTGCACCTTCGGGTTAGCTGCGACTCATCAGTCTAGGAACTCCTCTAGGTAGGCGGCAGCGCGCTCCATGCGTTCCGGATCGTGATCGAATGCACCCAGTCCGGTGTTGCATCCGGCGCACAGCAAGCCTCTCACTCTTAGGGTCTCCCCCTCCCCGTCATGATCGACCGCGATCCGCCTCGTTGCCCCCTGCGAAGTGACACCTCCTTCCGGCTCCCCACAGATGGCGCATCGGCCTTGCTGCTCCTCATAAAGCGTGTCGTATTGCTCCTGAGTGAGGCCGTACCGCTTGAACACCACCCGGGACCAACCGGCCCGGTGATAGGAACGCTTAGTTGTTTCCCGATGCCGTTCGGCGTTCCCCTCCTTGGCTCGCCACGCGATCACGGATGCCTTGCTGCACTCCTTACAGGCGGATCTTAGTCCGCCTTTCCCCAGCTTCGACGAGTAGAAGTCCGTAAGGGGCAACGATTGACCACACGTCGTGCACGTCTTCATCGGCTCCACCGACGCATATAGGCCGCAGCAGCACGGAGCCTCGCCGGATCGTCACGGAACATCGCCAACCCTCCGTTGCAGTGGTTGCACAGCAATCCCCGGACAATGCGGGTACCGGGCTTGTGATCGACATAGAGCTTCTCGCCCTTACCCACAGATGTGCGGGCGCCACAGATCTTGCAACGGCCACCTTGCTCTTCCAGGATCCGGGTGTAGTCCTCGGGCGTGATCTCATACTTGCGACGTAGTTCGCCGCGGATCCGGTTGGATCTCGCACGCTCGGGATTAGCCTCGGCCCATGCGGCAGCAGCCGCCACGGAGCATGCCCGACACCGCCCCCTCCGATACCTCACCCCCTGCAGGGGATACTCCTCAACGTCTTTCATCTCTCCACAGACGCAGCAGCGCTTCAATCCCCCGGGGTAAAGCTCTCGCTTAACTAACGGCGATCGTGGAGGTTCGGGAAGACCGGCTCGACGAGCGCGATAAATCGCTTGGCTCTCCCTGGCGCACGTCCGACAGAAGCGGCCTCCCCCGACCTTCGGACCGGTGTTCTCTTCGCCCCACGGATGGCCCCGCGCGCACGTGTCGTAATCGTCTGCCCTTGCCATGGCGGAAGTGTGCAGCATAGATCAACCAGAAGGGTAGTCCCATGCGCAAGCATGCACTTCGCCCGACCTGATCGTCCTGTCGCCGTCGTCCCACCCGAAGGGGAAGCGGGCCAGGGCCAGGGTCAAGGTGGAGCGCCCCACTGGACGAACGACCTTGACCCCCTGGCCCTGGTCTGCTCGGCTTGTCCTGGGATGACGGCGGCGGGACGATCAGGTTCCCTACCTCAGCCCCGTACGGCTCTCGCATTTGGAATCGCGATCATCCTGGAGCCCGAGGCCCCCGCCGGAGGCACATATCTTTGAAGTATGAGTCTCTTCCCCCACCGTGTCGTGGCCTGGCTCGCCGGTCTGTTCATAGCAGTCATTGCTGTGCTGACCGATCCGGGGCAGGTGCTGGCGGCCATACTCGGGAGACGAGGTAGTAAGGGAAGGCATGCCGGGGAGACCCCAGGGGCCGGCGACCCGAAGAACCTCGGAAAGCACGCGTAGCGGTTGAGGTCGGTGGTCGCAGGAAGTATGTGCGGCGGCGTGGCGCTGAAGTCGGCGAGTTCGCTTGGTACGGCGAGCGAGCGGTACGGCTACGGCCCGGGCCGCCGCCGTCCGGGACCGGCGCCCACGCCGCACGCCCGGACGGCGTGCGGCAGAGGGCCGGGTACGGCGGCGCGCCGCGCCGCCGCTTGATCACTTATGAGCGCAATTCAGCAAAACATCTCGTGGGACTCGACGATCCGGCAGCACACCCGCATTACCCGAACTTGAATGGGTCTTGTTTCGGATAGCTGACGAGGGCTGATCTGTCGGTTACCACGAGGGTGTGCGATACGCGCAAGGCGGCAGCTTCACCCCCAAGGAGCAGCAACGCCGTGAGCAGGCTCTTCGGATCACCCCACACATGTCCCGCGACTTGTGATTCGGCTGCTGTAGCGGCATGCTTTCCATCTCAAGGTAGATAATGGCCATAGTGCCGTATCGATGTTATGGCAGGGCAAATGGTGGCCGGCGTAGGCCGTCACGCTGGCGTCGTCGAATTGCGGACGTAGATTGCTACAACCTCCAGCCAACTTCGTTAGATTGCTTTGCTACTTCTTTCCATGGCAACGCTTATACTTCCTTCCCGAACCGCAAGAGCAAAGAGCGTTTCGCTCGATGTTCCCCAATGTTGCTCGAGACTCTCCTCTTGCCTCCTCGTGTGGCTCGAAATCAGCTAGCGCGCCTGTAAAACTGTTGCGGCTGACTTGTGGTGGCAACAAAGAGGTCCGGTTCGCCGCAATCTCCTCTATTAGCGCACCTTGGTTGCGAAGTTCAGCTTCACCTGTAGCCGAAACTTGATACGCCCGCAAAGCCAAGATCTCTTCTCTCGCAGCGTCGATCTGCCCAGACCATGCCAGCACGACTGCGTACTGGCCCCGGACCGCCACCAAAAGATCCATCAACTGATATTCCGTTATAACTGGTAGCAAAAACCTTTCCGAGATGTCACGAGCTTGGTCAAAACTTCCCACTTCAACGAGCTCATCTACGACATCTTGACCAACGCGGACAGCCGAACGCCAGGCCGAAGCCGCCTGATAGAACTTCATCGCGTGAAGGAAGGCAATCGCTGCAGGCCGGCCCAGTTTCTGAAGAGCTCGCGCCACGAGACCCAAACAATCACCAGCGCGACGCAGATCGTCCTCGCGCCTTGAAGTATCCGGCACAGTCGCCAGAATGTGTTCGGGATTAGCCATAAAAACATCTTCAGGTCCGAGGCCAAGATGGTTGTAGTAATCCGCGGTCAGGGACATAACTTGCGACGCGACATCATCATATGCGCCGACTTGATACAAGGCCACCGCGCGATTGTAGCGGAGTATCCTATTCAGATCAGGGCGATCGGATACATGCGCTGATCCCGTACTGAAGGCTGCGTCAATACCGGTGCGATCGTCCTGCAGTGCAAAACTAAACATTTCCTTCATCGACAGTGCGACTCTTGTGCGGTCGCCGAGATTATAGTGCTCCACTATATGACCCATTTTGCCGACGAGGGTCGGTATGCGATCAAATAGTCCCTGAGTTTGTTCCCAATAAACAAGCGCATCGAGTGCCCAAAACCGATCTTCCGCACTGAGCGTCGTGGACTCGGCGGCCTCTTCAAGTGTGCCTTTCAATTCTCGCCACTCGCCAAATTGGTGAAACTGCTCCTGTGTGGCGGTATCAATTAGTACATCCAGCCGGCCGGTCTGGGGTAGAAGTCGAAGCCAGAGACCAAATCTGCCTATAGACCATTCTGTCGGAAGAGATCGTTGTGCGATCTCCACGAGAATCTCGCGCGCCGCGTCAACCAGAGCCGCGTCAAGCATTTCCCAGACATCTCGAGCCAGTAACCTGAATGCGTCGTGGAGCTTGAGTCGACCATCCGGGAAGAGTTGGACAATACCGTGACGGTTGAGTTCGCGAATGGCTCTCGCAATGGATGCTTGCGACGAATTTGTGGTGCCAACCAACTCCAGCACTTCTGTTCGGGTGAGTGGAATATCGGCTAGATCGAGCACTGCAGTGGTAGTTCTCGCCGCTAGAGATAGTTGTTCGAAGGTTTGTGCCAAGATGATCTCTTGGGCGGTATGTGCCATATTCAGCCGTTGCTCGACTGATCGAAGGAAATCAGCTACATCATTGCCGTAGGTCTCGGCAGCCAGCTGGGCGGCGTTCACTACATAGAGGGGTACGCCAGCGGTTAGGGCGATAATACGATGCCCCATCGACGCGTCGATGAGACAGCCAGCATCGGCGAATACGGCGACGACCGTGTCCAACGGCCAACCGCCAAGTATATTGGCCTTGATTTGAAGCCAGGCTTCCAACTCGGCCTGCCCTGGCCAAGGTTGACCAATCAGTCTGAAACGTAGATCGGGTGCAGACTCCACCAGTGCACGCAGGGTTTTAGCCGATACACGATGGACATTGTCCAGGACGACAATGACTTCGAATCCCACCGCCACTAGCTGGCGGGATATTGCCGCCAACAATTCCAGGCCGCTCGCCGATGGCAGAACTGCCCCACCAGTATTATTATCTTGCCCACTCAGAAATCTGGCCGTCAGCTCGCGCGCCAGCGAAGAAGCCAATGCTGTCCCTGGGAGCTCACCAATGTCGAAGTACACCGTGGGATAGGGATGCAATTGGGCCCACCGTGACGCCCACGCTGTCTTGCCAGCTCCAGACACACCAACCAGCAACCAGACCCTATCGACGTTGTCCAGAACCGGCTCATTTGATTGTGGACGATACTCAGACGGCGGCTGAGGGAATTCCTGAAGCTGCACAACAAGCTGCTCCAGAAATGACCTCATCTGGGCCAGCGAAACCGCATGCCCCGGCTGCCCCGCCGCCACTTGTTGTACCAGCCCGGCTAGCTTCAGCACGAGGGTTTGAGAAGACAAGCTAGGAAAGGGGATTAGCTCGGCTTGGTCGACACACCACTGAAATGCTGCGGCAAAATTCGGCCATGCCTGCGGTAGTCGCAAATCCATGGCAGGGTCGGGACAGTTAGGCCACAACAGCACGACGTCACGTGGCCAGTCTGGCTCGAGCAATCGTCTACGCAGGTCGATCCCGGGCTCGACGTTGCTGAGCACTGCAAACTTTCCTTCACCTGATCGCCTGCCGTGCATATGTTCTTCACGTAGGCTGGCAAAGCGTTGCAACGCATCAGCAACGTCGTGGAATTGGAGAGCACGGTTTCGGGTCTTTACCTGAACATAGACGTGTGACGAAGCGCGCACGAGTTCCACGTCTTCGTCATGCTCAATGATAATGAAATCGGTCGCAGTTTCCTCCATAAGTAGTAAGCATGCAACGGCATAAAGGTGCTGGTATCCGAAGCCACGATGAGTGGCCTCAATCCGTGACAACTGCTGCGGATCGAGCACCGGATGGAGGCGGAGATCGTTTTCATTGGACTTCATGGCTACAAGTATGGCTGTTTATCTACGCGCGCGCGATCGATTCATGTGCGGACGTGCGCCGTCCGCGTCATCAGCGGGTAGACCTGCGTGGGCAGGCACCACACAACCGGAGACCAGCTCCTTCGGCGCCAGCCTAGGTAGCAGATCATTGTGGGGCAACAGCATGAGCACTGAACTCATCACTGTCTCCGAAGTGATAGCCGTCCTCAAGGTCAGCCGCTGGACCCTCTACAGCCCATCCACTTCGGTCACTTTGACCTCGGTCGCCGTCGGCGAACGCCGCCAATGCTCCGTGGCTGCACCATCGAGGTCTAAGTGCTGACTCAAGTGGCGAGAGCTGTGGGAACGCCCTGCACAACCCGTATCCCTTGCGGGATCATCCCGCGTATGAGGGCGAAGCCCGACGAAGAAGAACCGCAGAGCCTCGATCAATCCCGGAGGGGTTCAGCCACCTCCGCTGGGAGGGCTGACCAGCCCTCTGCTGTGCTTCTAGCCGGTTTAGAGCACGTGCGCGGAAGGCATGAACAATGGATAATTCGCCTGGCGTGCGGGCGGATTATGAAGGTGGGCAGCCGGAATTTCTACGGCCCGCCAAGGGCTTTCATGGCGGCTGTCTTGGGGTCGCCGTAGAAGACTGGGTCGACCTGCTCCATGATTTCAGCACTCACATCCAGAAAGTTTCTCTTGTTCTCAATAGGGATAAGAGCCCTCTTGGCGCCGTTATCTTTAGCGACTTGCAGCGGTTCGGTGAGTGAGCGCATCGGCTTGATATTCCCCTGCACGCTCATGTCACCCAATATTAGTAGTGCAGGGCCTACCGGCGCTTTTCGCAAGGCCGAATAGCAGGCAACGAAGAAGGCTACACCGAGTTCCGCCTCTACACGATTGGCGAGCAGATCGATAATCTCTACGTGAACATCGGAGACGTCTAGGTCCCGGGCAACGGCGAGTTCGACTTTCTTCGTCCACAGGTAGCTGAACGCACGCTGGACGGATTCCTTAGTGACGCCATCGACGCCACCCGCGAGCTTCAGCTTGCCGGTACCGCTAGAGATCGAGATCTCGATGCGGTATAGGCCAACCGTGCCGTCGGAGGTGACCCCGGCGCTGTACACGGTCCCCGGCGACAACGGATCTGTTGAGATCAGGTCCCGTCCACCCTGCTCGGGCACGCCGACGAAACGCTCTTCGCCTGTTTCCTGCAGCGTGTAGCTGAATGACGTGTGGTAATACTCGAAGGAACCCATCTTTTTGAGCTGCTCTTTGACGCGCCGCCTCCCCTCCAGCGCGAATTCCACGACCTCTTCGAGCTCCTCCCGGGTCACCTCGCCATGCGGGAACAAGATCTTCGCCAAGCCGGAGACTGTCTTGCGTACCGCCTTGCGGTCGCGGGCGTTGAGGTGCGAGCCGAGCGAGAAGTGCCGGTCGATCATTTCCGTGTAGTTGTGCTTGCGCATCTCGCGCAGCGCCTCGGCGAGATAGTCGACAACAAACCCGTAGTGATTAGTGAAGAGTTCGTTGCGCATCTTGGGGATCTCCCAGCCGGGGAGATAGTAGTGAATGCGGTCGATGAAGGCCATGTCGTCTCGGATGACGCTGGGCATCGGTGAGAAGAGATGGCCGGTCTGCACCATCACGTCAACAGGTTGGTTGGTGTTGCCGAACATGGCAATGCTCGCGTCGCCGGACATCGCCTCCTGTCCGCGCTGGAAGGTGCCCGACTCGCAGTAGGTCTTCATCGTCGTGACGACTTCTTTTGGCATCTTCTGCAGGTCGGCGACCTCGTCGAAGCCGACGACATCCCAGATCTGCACCATGCCTTTCTGTCTTCCGGACATGTGCCCGAAGAGATTGGCGACCGTCGTGCCGCCGGTGAGTAGCGCCGAGTACGGGGAGACCTCCTGCACCACGTAACTCTTGCCGGTGCCTCGCGGCCCGAGTTCGACGAGATTGTAGTTCCGCTCGGCAAAGGGGATCAGCCTGACCAGGAAGAGGAACTTCAGCCGGCGGGACATCTCGCCGGGCTCGTAACCCGTACTGCGAATGATCAGGTCGAGCCACTCGTCGGTGGTGAACTCGCTGCGCGTCTTCCGGTATTCCTCCAGGTCGAAGGTGGCAATCTGGATCGGCGTCAGCCGGTCGATCCAGAACGGGTTCTTTCCCCGCGACTCCTCGTCGTACTCGAACCGCATATCGACCTGGGCCCAGATTCCGCCCATGACCAGACGCTCGTACTCGCGGACGTAGTGCGCGGGGATGTGGACGTTCTTGTGTCCGAAGTTGGTGACCTCGGCCCAGTAGTCGGAGTCGACGAGGCGGACCTTGACCTTGTCGATGAACGTGTGGCGGCCGCGGTCCTTCACGATCGCTTGCGCCTTCATCGACTCGTCGGCACGGATGTAGTTGTTCGCGAGAGTGTCGTTGACGACCTGTAGACCCATCTGGATGGTCATCTCGTCGGAGGACGCGCAGTACTTGCCGAGCAGGAATTCCAGGACGAAGACCGGTACGTTCGCACCGACCTTCACCTTCCGGACCAGGTCCTTGCGGACCACCTTGCCGGCGAACAGCCGGTTGACCTTGTCGTCCAGCATGTCGCGAGAAATGGGCGCCGCGCTCATCGCACACCGAGCCGTACCGGGATTTTAGTCCGTGACCGGTACAGTTCCGCGTCCGTTTCCGGGTCCTGCACGACGATCTGGAGTGAGTCGACCGTGTCGTCGGTGAGCTGGAAGCCGACGGTGGTGGACCGGCCGGGTTCGAGTTGGATGCGTTCGGTGGCGCGGTCGAACTCCGCTCCGGCCGCCATGCCGACCGCGCCGACCTGGTTGCCGCCTGAGATGAGCATGGCGCGTACGGTCGTTCCGGTCGTTCCCAAGATCATCTGCCCACTCCCCAACGACAGGGTGACAGTGAAGATCCGGTTCGTGATGGTCTCCGGGGTGTCCGTCACGGTGACGCTCGCGGTGGTATCGCGCTCGGCCGTACCGGCCGCGGTCCTGATCGTGACGACGGGGATGACCATCTCCTGCAGGGTCGGCCCGCCGTGGTGGAAGGCGAGGTCCCCACCGGCTCTGAACACCCCCGCCCCAGCCGGGAAGACCAGTTCGAGGTCTGAGTCGTATCCGAGGGCGGACGCCGCGACCCGGACGCATCCCGGCGGTGTCGCGCCGCCGCGACCGATCCAGCAGCGTCGGTGCAGGTCGACTGTACGGCCGCCGGGTGAGTCGGTACGCATTGACTCGTCCCGGTCGGTGGCGAAGAAAAGGTGACCGTGGTCCGCGGTGACGACGGCGTACCCCACGCCGGCAGCGGCTAGTTTGCGGATCGCCCGGGCGATGTTGTCGATGACCGTGTCCATCACCTGCCTGGCGTGAAAGGTGAACCCCGCCTCGCCTACCTTGTCGATCTCCTGCGAGCGGACCACCACCACGTGCGCGCCGTCGAGCTTCTTCGTCAACTTCGACGGTGGCAGGCTGAGCAGCTCAGCAAGCGAGATATCGGCCGACGTCGGGATGCGGGCCTTGGTGTACTTCTGCCGCGCCGTCAGATCCGGAAGGAAGGTGCCGTCGATCCTGGCGCCGAGTCTGCTGCCTTCCTCGACAACAGAGAAGCTAGCGGACGCGCCTGGTTGTAGGGCAGCCATCCCGACGGGCGTGATGCTGGGCAGCGCGGCGACGCCGGGCCGCACCGAGACCTCCGAACTCTCCGGCAGCCTGCGCGCCAGCTCGACGCCCATCTCGTACCTCATGGCGTCGACCAGGAAGTAGGCCACGGGTTTCGGCTGCGCCGCGACAACCTCGCCGTACACGTGGGTCTGGTACAGGGCATCGGGGATGGTCCAGTCGGATGAGCGCAGAGCGTCGACGAAGCTCGCCGCCATGAGGTGGCAGGTGTCCTCGTACGCCCGCCGCACCAGACCCAGCGGTCGTTCGTCCGGATCGTCGTCCAGGGTGGCCACCCAGGCTTCCAGACGCCGTTGGGCCTGGTCCAGCCGGTACCACTCGCATGGGGCGTCCGTGTACCGGGTGAGCCAGGTGCGCGCGTCACCGTTGGCTCTGCTCAACTCGGCGCGCACCCGTACCGCTTCGCGGCCCAGCTCCGCCATCCGGCGGACCGCTTCCCACTGGGCCTTACGCCCGACGTCCAGCTCCAGCCAGAAGCTGTGCTCCCGTTGGGTGACAATGGCGAGCGCCTCGTCGTACTGCGCCGCCACGATCAGGTCGGCGCAGTGGCGCAGCAACTCGCGCTCTTCAAAGCGGAATGTGTCGATCGAGCCAAGCGCGCTCGCGGGTACCTTCGTGTCGCGTAGTCGCAGGTCGTCCGCGACCCGGTCGGCCAGCGCCGGGTAGGCGGCTGAGAAGTCAACCCGTAGCCGCGTGGCCAGCTCCCGCACGGCCGAGGCGGACTGGGCGGAGGGCGGCGTCGGGACCCCTTCGAGGGCCGCCGGTGGCGACCATGCCAGATCCAGCCGGAACTCGTTGGCCAGAACGTAGCGCGCGGTGATCGCCCGCAGCTTCGGCAGGGCGGCGTCGTCGGGCGGCTCCAGGCCCAGCCTCGCCTTGATCAGCGAGACGAGTTCAGTGGTGGCGGCCTTCGCGCTGATGGCGGCGTCATGGGATTCGTCCGTCAGCCAGGCACCCAGCATCGCGTCGCCGTCCCGGGCATCATGGAAGACGGTCTTGAGGATCGACGGTGGCTCCGGCCCGTCGCTCTCGGCCAGCCGCGTCAGATCCTCGTACGTCAGCTTCCGGTCCGCCGCTAGCATCTGATCGACGACACCAAGCGTGTACGTCTTTAGCAGCAGGTTCCTGGCCAGCTGCACCAGCACCGGGTTCCACCGGGTGCCCGCCTCCTCCAGCTCCATGAGCACCGAGCCACGGGGGTCACGGGCACAGCCAGGCAGATAGATGAGGACGGCGTCGGCCGCGTCGCCGTAGACGTACGGCTCGACTGCGGTCCGTAGCTCGAACATCGACCCAGCGTACTCGACGACCTTGACGTCGACTCCACCCACAGACACCGGCACGGGCTCAGCGCCGGTATGTGGACCACCGCGAACCTCGTTCATGAACGGCGTGAACTCGCTTCGCTGGTCGTACCAGACAACGACCTTCCGAGCGTTGAGTCGGTCAGCGAGGAGCTTCGCTAAGTAATCGTGCAGTGGGTGCATGTCAGCGACCTCCACCGTTGCCCCGGCCGACGGTGCCGCGCCGACGCCCGGTGCCCCCGCCGCTGGCGGCCGTCGGGGCGCTGAGCAGGCTCCGCAGCGCATCCTTGACCGCTGGCGACATCCGCTCCCGGATCAACTCATCGACCGGCCGGGTGGGTGTCGGGCGGGCCGACCACTTACGATCCGTCATCTGTTCCCAAAAGACGTCCTCCAGGTTGTGCGCGATGGCGAGGCTACGGTCCGTCGCGCACTTTGGGACGACCCGCTCAGGCCACAGGTGCATGGCGAGGTGTGCCCAGTCGTATTTGCCGGCGCAGAGCGCGTCCCAGGTCGTCTTGAGCTCCTTCTGCCATGATCGGTGGTGCGGGACGAGGCGCCACAGCGGCGCAAAGTTGATGATGACGCCGTCGTCGAGATCCGGGTTCCACAGCGGCGCTACCCGCCTTACCTCGTCTAGGAGGCCGCGCAGATCGTCCACGAAGGTCTCCTGGTCGGTGAGTGCACGACGCTCCGCCGCAGTCGACCGGTCCTGAAGCTCCTGCCGCATGGTTTCCAGACGGCGCTCCTCAAGCATCAGCTTGGGTACGACGTAATCGTTTTGCACCCGATACATCGTGTCCCTGGTGAATGCATGGATATAGAGCCAGACAGAGTATCTCGCCGACGAGGTCGCCAGTTGCCAGTAGATGGGAGCCTTGCGCCGACTCTTCGAATACATCTTGATGTGCAGCGGGAAGAACTCCCGCGCCAGCCACCGACGCAGGTCGTCCGGCTCAGACACATCCACGGTGCTGGCGACCGCCGAGAGGTGGGATGTCAGGTCGCGGGCATGGCCGGGATCGTCCACCAGGATGTCCGGTGGCGGTACGGGAGGCTCCTCGCCCTCCGGCCACATGCCGGGAGAACGAGCCGGCAGCGGATCGAAAGGCTCTGGTTCAGGTGGAATCGGTCGTGCACCGGTCGCCAGTCTCGGATCGAATCGGCCAAACACTACTCCGACGAGCCACGAGACTAGGCCGTCATCTGGCGCACCCGATAAGTCGTATGTCGGTTCAGCCTCGTCATCGGACTCATGCTGCTCTTCATCAGCATAATCGAATTCTTCCAAAAGGCTGGCGCCAAAAAACGAGGTATTGAGGATGGTGTGCCGATCGTGTTCGCCGATCCCGTATAGGCGAAACGTGTATTCGTCGATATCTATCTTTAGGTGGGAGAGTTCAAGGTTGAGGCGAGCGGGATCTAATTCCCTAAGATGATTGAAGGCGGCCGGAAGCACAAAAGACCAGGATGTTTCATCGATTGTCTTTGATGCTCTGCTAAGGGACCAGGCCTTGCGAGCGAGCTCGGCCAAAACCCTACGCTCCTCCGGATTTTGTATTGGAGCTGGCGTGGATTGAATGACGCCTGCTTCGTATGACCCGAAGGACATCTGGAGTGCGATTAGATATCTGAACGGCTGCGAGTTAGCAAGCGCCATAGTGGCAAGGAGCTCGGTTTCCGAATTGTGCTGGTGGAAACATCCGGGTCCTTTGTCTCCAAATATCGAACCTCCCGGTAGCGCTCTAAGGCTGAAGCCTTTCTGGCTGCGACGCGACCATGTGAGGCCAGGTCGAAAAAAGTACTGCAGAGAGGCGGGACGAACGTCAGGCCGGTGAGGGGTGCCGAGGTACCCGGGATAGGTTTTTCGTGAAGGGTCCCAGGCTATGAGAAGATGCAAGTCCGCATAGAATTGTGAGAAAGCTCCCCCCTTTGCATGGGGAACCCAAACATGGTCGGAACGGTTTACTCGACCGACTTCCCATAGGAGTCGAATCCACCTTTTGTCGTCGGTGGTGCCGTTCGTTCGGCGCGCGACGCGCTCCCCGTGCTCGAAAGGGGGAAGTTTAGTGAATAGCCCGAGCAGTTGATCACTCACCCAGTAAGCGAAAGGTGTGCGGGGCACCACGGAAAACCCGCCGACATCTCGATCGAAGTAGTCCCTTTCGGCGGGCTCCAAAACCTGTCCCTTTGATATAGCCGTGATTAGCCCTGCGAGTGTCGCCTCCTTTTGATGTGCCTCATGCTCGGTAAGTCTGAGAAATATCGTCATCTGCGCGCCTCCAGACAGTACGCTGCAGTCTCCACCATTGCGCCATCCAGGACGCCGTTGCCGAGATCGGCGAAAACGACGGGAGGTGCCTTCTTTAGAACTATTTCCTCGCGCCACCTCTGAAACCGGGACAAGAAAAATCCGCTTCGAGATGTAATTGCGCCGAGTCTCCCGCGCGGGCTTAGCAGATCAATGCCACGTTCAACGAACGCTGCGTAAACATCATTCTTTGTACGAGGGTAGGCTTTCTCGAAAACCGTCTTGGCTCTCGTGCTTCCGGAGCCGAACGGCGGGTTCATCAGCACGGTATCGTAGCGTTGGTCTGCTATGGATAGCAGGCCAATTCCGTGTGCGGCGTCTTCGGCGAAGAGGCGGCGTCGAGTGTTGGCACGGGTGGCCGGGTCCGCGGCGAAGCGGGAGAGGGCCTCGTGCAGGCGCTCCTTGGGCGGGGTGAACAGATCATGCTGGTAGCCGGGGGCCAGCGGCTGGGAACAGCCGGACTCGATGCGGACCAGCAGCCCCAGGTCGCCAGCCAAGGCGAGCGCGTCGACGAGTTCGTTGAAGATCCTCGCCAGTTCCTCGTCGTTGAGGCGGGCGACGAAATCGAAGGCCACCTGGTCGTCGGCAACAAGCGGCTCGGCGACGACGATGTTCGACCGCCGAATCTGTGGACGTAGAGCGCGGCCGATGCCGAAGTCGCGATATGCGCGCTGGGTACGCATCCACAGTGCCAACTGGGCGATCTGCGCGCAGCGTGGGTCGATGTCGACGCCGTGCAGGTTTTGCGCGAGAACCAGGCCTGGGATCGCCTGCCGGAGTGCCTCAAGGGTCGGGTAGTCCTCGGCGAGGGTCCGTCCGGTCACCTCGCTGGCGGGGCTCTCCGGGTCGGCGTGCGCCTCCTCGTAGATCGTGATGAACAGGTCAAACGCGTACAGCAGGAAGTGGCCGCTGCCGCAGGCGGGGTCGAGCACCCGGATGTCCCGGGGGTCCTTCTTCGGCCGTGGCGCGAACCGCTCGCCCGGCTTGCGGACCAAGTACTGACACCTGTCGGCGAGCGCGGTGTCGGTGCCGCGCATTTCATACCAGATGCGACCAAGGGTGTTGTCGGTGAGGAACTGGACCACGTACCGGGGTGTGAAGAACTGGTTTCGGATGGCCAGCTCCCGGCTGTTGCGGGGCGCCTGGCTCTCGTTGCGCATCTTCCGACGTTCGTCGTCGCCGTTGAAGTACTGGTAGAACCAGCCGATCGTCTCGTCCTCGGCCCAGATGTCAGCCAGGTCCTGGTCGTTGAGGATCGCGAGCAGCCCGTCGAAGCTGGCCCGTCTCGGCCACAGCACCGACGCCGGGTCGCGCCGGTCGAACAGCACCTTCACCTCGGTCGACAGCTCGTCGAAGAGTGACTCGACGTAGAGGCGGTAAGCGGCGCCGCCGGGCAGCAGCGGCAGGCCGGGCGCCATCCCGCAGAACTCCCGGTACCCGGCCGATTCCTCGCCCCTGCTCACGCACTCCTGCACCAGCTCGCGTGCCTCGAGCATCTTCAGCGCTACGAACCGGTTCAGGGTGGTGAACGCCGCATCTCGGATGTAGTCGGCAACGGCCGCGGCCGTGGTCATGCCGGTGGCCCGCTTGTGCTCCAGCACCGCAACGATCTTCCTGCGCTGGTAGACCTGGTGAGGATTCAGGTGCGGGCTGGGCTGGGGAGCCACCTCGCCGCTGCGGAGCACGTCGAAGTCAGCTTCGAGCTGCTCGGCGAACTCGTTCTCCAGCAGCCTGCGGGCGCGTTGGGTGGCGCGGTCGATAGCGTTGCGGGTCTGCTTATCCACGATGCCCTCCCCGGCGGGTGCGCGGGGGCCGCTTCTGCGGAGGCTGATTGTCCCGTCTGAGCCGTTCGAGATAGTCCAGATTGCGCTGAATCTGATCACTGAGATTCTGGTCGACACTGTGCGCGACCGCGTCGCGCAAGTCGTGTTCGGCCCGGTCCAGGTAGGCGTGGAACTCGCGCCATGCCCGCTGACGGGTGGCCTCCGCGATGTCGCGGTTCTTCGCCGTCGTGCGGCACAGCTTCGCCAGCCCGATGAAGGCATCGCCGCGGAGTTGGCGTAGCGACGGGTTCGTCTGCCACTCCGGGTGCTCCAGCAGGTTCCTCTCAATCAGAGCCAGCGCGCTCTGGTAGTCGTGCGCGCGGCTCATGGCCACCGCGATGCGCCGCAGTTCGCGCTCCTCCAGCCGGCCACGGGCAGCCGATGAGAGCAGCCTGCTGGCGAGTTGCTGGTGCTCGTCAGTAACCTGATCGTTCTGCAGCGCCTCGGCGAGTTGCACCAGCACCTGCGGGGGCAGCGACTCGATCTGGTCGAGGTGCTGCCGGACCCAGGCCGACACGGCGTCGGGGTCGCGCCGAGCGTGATGGACCTCTGCGAACAACTGGATCGCCCGGAAGTTGAGGCTGTCGCTGGTCAGTACCCGCTCCACCTGTCTGCGCGCCGTCTCCAGGTCACCCAGGGCTAGCGCCTGTTCGGCCGAGCGGAGGTCGCGCAGCGCGGCATGCCGTGGATGGGCCGGCAGTACGCAAACCACCCGGATCAAGTCGGCTTCAAAGATTGGTGGCGGGCACCCTTCCTCTCGCATCGACCGGAGGATCGTGGGGATGCCCTGTCCTTCTGCCTGGGCCAATTGCAGCCGGGAGAAGAACCAGGCGAGTGACTGGTTCCGCCATCTCGGTGACGCCGTTCCCTTGCGAAGGGATTCCATGTCCACCCCGGCGGGCAGCGAGCCAGGGGACGCCACTTCGATCCGATCCGAGAAGACAGTCAGCCGCGTGGGGTCGGGCAGTTCGTAGTCGCGATGGGCCAACGCGTTGCCCATCGCCTCGTAGAGCGCGCGCTTCGGATACTTGATGACATTTGGCGAGGTGGGGTCGGTCTTGTCGAAGGCCGTGTACGACTGGATGTCGAGCAGCTCCTGCAGCCGCAGCGCCTGCTCGAGCACGTTCCCTGCCAGGTCGTGCCGCTCGGCGTGCGGATCTGAGCGATCCACGCCTGGATAGATGGAGAAGTACGTGACGGCTCCGGGAATGAAACGCTGGGTTTCCCTGCCGAACAGCAGGACCGCGAAGTTGCGCGGCCGCAGGACACCGGTCAGCGGCTCGCTAGCCAGCAGCGGCGGGACGAACGCGCTCAGTTGCACATCTGGCGACAGGTACGGCTCGACGCCCGTTTCGCGGGAGAAGACCCCCATCCGTTGCAGTGCCTCGCGTAGCGCCAACAGGTCGAGGTCGGCCTCCGTGGCTCCGTTGCACGGCCGACGGTCCCACGGCTCAAGGGCTCCCTTGCGGACGAGCAGATCCTTGAGCGTCCCATTCCTCGCCTCGGTGGTGGACCGGCTGACCCGCACGTAGTGCTTGGCACCATCGTTGCGGCGGCGGAAGGTGTGCGCGGTGCCGGTGGCCGGTTGGACGAAGACGAGGATTCGTCGCTGCGGGTCCGCTGTGTCCAACTCCTCGACCAATGGCGTGATCGGCGGCGACACCAGGTCCCGGCAGCGGGACAACACTGTACCCTCGATCTCCTTAAGCCTGTTCGCGGTCAGGCCGACGCGCACCAGCGTGGGGAAGTCGTGCACGTCTTTGTCCTCGCGGACGCCACAGACCACGTACCCTCCGCCGAGATTCTGCAGGTCGTTAGCGAAGGCGCTTAGCGTGGCCACGACGTCGTCGATATCGGCGACGTTCTCCTTCCACTCCGTCTGTTCGTTCTCCCGACGGGCCAGCTCATTGAGATCGAAACGCGCGGTCACGACAGCACGACTTTCTTTCCCGCGCCGATCAGCCGCGCGCACTCCTCGCGTAGGCCGGCGAGTGCGGCGTCCAACTGCTCCTCTGTCTCGATCCCCCCGGAGAAGTAGGAGTGGACCTTGACGGATGCCAGACGGTCCCCTTCGAGGGTTTCCTGCATCCGCCGGATGGCCTCGCGAAGGCGCCCTTCACAGGCGTCACGTTCGGAGCGCAGCAGTGAGATCGGCACCGTGTGCGGCAGTGGGCGTTGACCGGCCAAAAGCTTGCCCGCGATATCCTGCCGGGTCTGCTCGGCCAGATCATGCCAGCCTGGCTCGCTGATGAGCTGCTTGAATGCGGTGGTGTAGGCGTCGATGCGCGCCTGCTGGGCGTCGTCGAACCGGCGCGCGTACTCCAACTCGATCGCCCGGGCGTGCTGTTCTATCGCGGGTAGGTCGCGGTAAAATGTCTCGCGCGCGAGGAGGTCCGCCAACTCCGCGGCGCGTGACTCCAAATCCGGGCCGATACCCGGCTCGTCCTTCAGCACAGGCCAAGCTACCTCGGCCGCCTGGCGGGCCCGCTCAAGATCATGCAGCCGCGACTCGGTGAGGACCTGCTCGAGCTCGGTGGCGCGCCTGATCGCGTCCTTGATCGCCCGGTGGCTCGCGTTGAACGTAGCGATGGCCTCCTCGGCCGACCCGCGCAGGATCGCCTTCATCTGCCCGAGCGCGGTGTCCAGGACCGCGCCGCCGGGAAGGCGGTGTGCCGCCAGTGCGGACTGTGTCGAGGCGACCACGTCCTCATGGCGGGCGATCTGCTCGCGTAGCTCGGCGGCGATGGCGTTGGCGTTCAGTTCGCGACAGCCTTCTCCGAAGGTGTCAGAGAAGGCCTCACTCGCCTTCACCACCTCTTCGAACTCGATACCTTTTCGCGGGCGGAAGGACGCCTGGCGGAACAGATTGTTGTTGGAGAAGGTCTCACGCGCTTCGACGCTGGTCATGGTGTTGAGGGTCCGCCCCTTGCTGGTCGCCTCGACCTTCTCGGCGCGTATGAGGGCCAGCACCAGCAGCCGGACCACCTCGAAGTCCCATCCGAAGGGCTCGTTGGCGAACTCGTCAGCCAGGTACCTCCCGCTGGCCGTCTCCCCGTAGTTGGTCCGCTCCTCGATCCGGTGCAAGATCTCCCGGAGCGGGCCGCTCTCGATGCGGAATACCGTCTGGCCATTCTCATCGCGGAGTAGGTTCAACTGGCTGAAGACCTGCGGTAGGCCTCGCAGATTCTGCGCGGTGAAGATCGCG
This sequence comes from Sphaerisporangium sp. NPDC049002, assembly GCF_040649355.1. Taxonomy (NCBI): domain Bacteria; kingdom Bacillati; phylum Actinomycetota; class Actinomycetes; order Streptosporangiales; family Streptosporangiaceae; genus Sphaerisporangium; species Sphaerisporangium sp. NPDC049002. The sequence continues at coordinate 80,545 of NZ_JBEZFH010000010.1, forward strand.
TCGGTGCCCCTCCGGACGTCATTAACCTTCGCGGCGGCTTCCTGGAAGCGGTCGAAGACATCGGGCAGCACTTGGCCCCCGGAGTCGGCGAGAGTGCGGCCTCGCACACGATCACCCCTGGCCGGCGACGCCAGGGGCTGCCGGCGGGAAG
>NZ_JBEZFH010000011.1:0-76668 GCF_040649355.1 Sphaerisporangium sp. NPDC049002
CCGCCGCCCCTCGGCGAGCGTGGCGAGGGCGTCGGCCTGCCGTCCTGCCTGGTAGAGCGCGTGGGCTCGCAGGCGGCGCAGGCGCTCGCGCAGGGCCACGACGGCGAAAAGCATGAGGCCGGCAAGGACGGCATAGACCCTGCGCACGGTATACCTCCATCGATCGGGTGGTTTACCGCGATGCTGGCCGAAACGGCCCGCCAGGTCGTCCGTCGTGCGGCCTCATGTCCCGTACGACGTGAGGAGTACGCCGCCGGGCGACGCCTAATCCGGCGGGCTCGAAGGAGACCCGTCCCGGGCGGCGCCTGGCGACGTGGGTCAGACCTCCACGGGGAGGGTCTTGATGCCGTTGATGAAGTTCGACCGCAGCCGCTTGGCCTCCCCGGCCTGGCGCAGGTTGGGCAGGCGCTGGGCGACGACCTCGAACAGCACCCGAAGCTCCAGCTTGGCCAGGTGGTTGCCCAGGCAGAAGTGGGCGCCGCCGCCCCCGAACCCGATGTGCGGGTTGGGATCGCGGCCGATGTCGAAGCTCGTCGGCGCGGCGAACACGTCCTCGTCCCGGTTGGCCGAGGAGTAGAAGACGACGATCTTGTCGCCTTCCTTGATCTGCTTGTCCTTGATGGTCGTGTCGCGGGTCGCCGTACGCCGGAAGAGGTTGACCGGGGACACCCACCGGACGATCTCGTCGGCGGCCGTGCGCGCGAGCGAGGGGTCGCGTACCAGCCGCTCCCACTGCGCGGGGTTCTCGAAGAGGGTGAGCATGCCGCCGGAGGCCGCGTTGCGCGTGGTCTCGTTGCCCGCCACGACCAGGAGCAGCACGAACAGGTCGAACTCGTCCTCGCTGAGCACCTCGCCGTTGTCCGCGGGCTGGAGCAGCCTGGTGACGATGTCGTCGCGCGGCTGCTCGCGGCGCTGCGCGGCGAGCTGGTTGGCGTACGCGTAGACCTCCCCGGCCGCCATCGCGCCTTCCTCGGGAGTGCCGGCGTAGTCCGGGTCCTCGCTCCCGATCATCCGGTTCGACCACTCGAAGATCTTGTTGCGGTCCTCGACGGGGGCCCCGAGCAGCTCGCAGATCACGTACAGGGGGAGGGGCGCGGCCACGTCGGTGACGAAGTCCACCGTGCCCTTGGCCGTGGCCTCGTCGATCAGGTTGTGGCAGATCTCGCGGATGTGCTCCTCCAGGGCGCCCATCTGGCGCGGAGTGAAGCCCCGGTTGACCAGCGACCGCCTGCGGGTGTGGTCGGGGGGATCCTGGTTGAGCATCATCATCCGCTGGAGCTCGCGCTGCTCCTCGGGCATCTCGTTGAACAGGGCCAGCTTCTTGCTGGAGGAGAAGAGCTCGGAGTTGCGGGAGACGTGGACGACGTCCTCGTGCTTGGTGACCGCCCAGAACCCGGGCCAGTCGAGCTGGGGATCCCCCTCGTGCCAGAAGACGGGATCGTTGGCCCGCAGCCACTTCAACTGCTCGTGCGGGACACCGTCCCTCGCGTAGTGATCCTGGTCGACGAGGTTGATTTCCATATGACCACCTGAGGTTTCGATCAAGCGCTTGGCCGAACCAGTTTTCTGAAACGTGTTCTATTACGGGTGTGCGGGCACGTCAAGTCGCGCGACCGCCACTGGTGCGCCTGCCGCGCCGATCAGCGGAAAGTGTCCGTCCCATCACCGTGCGGACGTAGTGGACATTGTACGGAAATGAAAATAGGGATCGGATGAATAAGGCCGCCTGACCTCGAAGTACTTGACGCTGGGCCATCTCCGCGTAGTCTTCTCTCTCAAGACATCCGATGAATTGAAGGAGACGCGTGAAGCTACTGCGAGTCGGACCACCCGGAGAGGAGCGTCCCGCGGTCCTGGACGACACCGGATATCCGCGTGACCTGCGAAGCCTGCTCGGCCAGGAAGCCGACCTCGACGGGGCCTTCTTCGCTTCGGGGCAGGCGGCGCGCGTCGCGAACGCGTTGCGGAGGAACGAGCTGCCGCTCCTCCGCGTGGACACGGCCTCCGGTGCGCTCGGAGGACGCATCGGGGCGCCGGTCGCGCGGCCGGGGAAGATCGTCTGCGTCGGCCTCAACTACCGCGACCACGCCGAGGAGACCGGAGCGGCCATCCCCGCCGAGCCGATCATCTTCATGAAGGCCCCCAACACCATCGTGGGGCCGAACGACGAGGTCCTCATCCCGCGTGGCAGTGTGAAGACCGACTGGGAGGTCGAGCTCGCGGTGGTCATAGGGAAGACCGCGCGTTACCTCGACTCCCAGGAGGCGGCGCTCGACTGCGTCGCCGGGTACGCCATCTCCAACGACGTCTCCGAGCGGGAGTTCCAGCTTGAGCGCGGCGGCCAGTGGGACAAGGGCAAGTCGTGCGAGACCTTCAACCCGCTCGGGCCCTGGCTCGTCACCGCCGACGAGGTGCCCGACCCGCAGAACCTTGGGCTCCGGCTCATGGTCAACGGCGAGGTCCGGCAGGACGGCGGCACCAAGAACATGATCTTCGGCGTGGCGGAGGTCGTGCGCTACCTGAGCCGGTTCATGGTCCTGGAGCCCGGCGACGTGATCAACACCGGCACGCCCGCCGGTGTGGCGCTCGGGATGCCCGGCCAGCCCTACCTCAGGAGCGGCGACGTGATGGAGCTGGAGATCGACGGCCTCGGACGGCAGCGCCAGATCGTGGGACAGGCATGAGCGGCCCCCTGATCGTCGCGCTGGACACCCACGACATCCGGTTTCCCACCTCAAGGCAGCTCGACGGCTCCGACGCGATGAACCCCGACCCCGACTACTCCGCCGCGTACGTGGTCCTGCGGACCGACACCGGCGTCGAGGGGCACGGGTTCGCGTTCACCATCGGCCGGGGCAACGACATCGAGACCACGGCGATCAGGGCCCTCGCGCCGTTCGTGGTGGGCAGGCGGCTCGACGACCTCGGCGCGCTCTACAAGGAGATGGTGTACGACTCCCAGCTCCGCTGGCTCGGCCCGGAGAAGGGCGTCATGCACATGGCGATCTCCGCGGTCGTCAACGCGCTATGGGACGCCAAGGCCAAGATCGAGGGCAAGCCCCTGTGGCTGCTCCTGGGCGAGATGTCCCCCGAGGACCTCGTCTCCCTGGTCGACTTCCGCTACCTCAGCGACGCGCTGACCCCCGAAGAGGCGCTCGGCATCCTCCAGAGAGCCGAGCCCGGACGGCAGGAGCGGATCAGCCGCCTCAAGGCCGAGGGCTACGCCGCCTACACCACCTCGCCGGGCTGGCTCGGGTACGACGACGACAAGCTGCGCCGCCTGTGCAAGGAGGCGCTCGAACAGGGGTTCACCCAGATCAAGCTGAAGGTCGGAGCCGATCTGGAGGACGACAGGCGGCGGATGCGCATCGCCCGCGAGGTCTGCGGGCCCCGGTTCCGCATCGCGATCGACGCCAACCAGCGCTGGGACGTCGGCTCGGCCATCACCTGGGTCAACGCGCTCAAGGAGTTCGACCCGTACTGGGTCGAGGAGCCGACGAGCCCCGACGACGTCCTCGGCCACGCCACGATCGCGCGGGCGCTCGCGCCGATCAAGGTGGCCACCGGCGAGCACGTCCAGAACCGTGTGGTCTTCAAGCAGATGCTGCAGGCCGGCTCGCTCTCGATCGTCCAGCTCGACTCCGCCCGGGTGGGCGGTGTGAACGAGAACGTCGCGATCCTGCTGCTCGCGGCCAAGTTCGGGATGCCCGTCTGCCCGCACGCCGGAGGCGTCGGCCTCTGCGAGCTGGTGCAGCACCTGGCGATGTTCGACTACGTGGCGGTCAGCGGCAGTCTGGAGAACCGGGTGATCGAGTTCGTCGACCACCTGCACGAGCACTTCGTCGACCCCGTCGTGATCGAGAACGGCCGCTACAGGGCTCCCCTGGCACCCGGTTTCAGTGCCACGATTCGCCCGCAGTCGATCGCCGACTACACGTTCCCCGAGGGGCCCGTCTGGGCCGTCGCGGAGAGCGGCGCTCTGGAGTCGGCGTGAGGCCGGAGAAAGTGCCGGAGGAAGAGATGGAGAAGTCAGATGAGTGAGTTCGGCGGACTCACCGCGCTGGTCACCGGCGGCGGTTCCGGCATCGGCCTCGCGACGGCGACCCTGCTCGCCGACCGGGGTGCCCGGGTGGCATGCCTGGACGTCAACCCGCCGGGCGATCCCTTCTTCGGCGTCAAGGCAGACGTCACCGACGACGCCGGGGTGCGCGCGGCGGTCGCCGGCGCGGCGGAGCGCCTGGGCGGCATCGACATCCTGGTCAACAACGCCGGAATCGGCGCGGCGGGCACGATCGAGCAGAACCCCGACGAGGAGTGGTTCCGCGTCCTCGACGTGAACCTCCTCGGCATCGTCCGGGTGACGCGGGCGGCGCTGCCGTACCTGCGGGAGTCCGCCCACGCGTCCGTGGTCAACACCTGCTCGATCGCGGCCACCGCCGGTCTGCCCAACCGGGCGCTCTACAGCGCGTCCAAGGGCGCCATCCTGTCGCTCACGCTGGCCATGGCGACCGACCACCTCGTGGAGGGCATCCGGGTCAACTGCGTCAACCCGGGCACCGCCGACACTCCGTGGGTGCAGCGACTGCTCGCCGCCGCGCCGGATCCCGACGCCGAACGCCGGGCGCTGGAGCGGCGCCAGCCCATGGGGCGGCTCGTGAGCGCCGAGGAGGTGGCCGCCGCGATCGCGTACCTGGCGAGCCCCCTCGCGAGCGGTACGACAGGCACCGTGCTGGCCGTCGACGGCGGCATGCACGGGCTACGCCCCCGCCCGAAGTCCTAGGGTTCATCAAGCCCCTGGCGCCGGAGACCCGACCGGCGGCTCAACAGATGAGACAGACCCGGGCCGCTCTCAGGAGCGTCCCGCCCCCCCAACTCCCGTTGAATAGAGGCGACAAGTGAAAATACGATCGTCGGCCACGTGCGTGGCTCTTTTCGCGGTCACCATGACGCTGTCGGCATGCGGGTCCACCGGCTCGGCGACCCCCTCGGCCTCCGCCGGGGCCGGTTCCGCCGCCACCGGTGGCAAGGTCGGCGTCGACTTCCCCCGCGCCGACTCGGACTTCTGGAACTCCTACAACAAGTACGTCCCCAAGCTGGCGAGCGAGCTCGGCATGGACCTGATGCCGCCCACCAACTCCCAGAACGACGTGTCCAAGCTGGTGTCCAACACCCAGGCGCTGGTGAGCCAGGGCGCGAAGGCCATCGTCATGGCCCCGCAGGACACCGGGGCGATCGCCACCACGCTCGACCAGCTCGCGAGCAAGAAGATCCCGGTCGTCACCGTGGACACCCGGCCCGACAAGGGCGAGACCTTCATGGTGGTCCGCGCCGACAACCGGGCGTACGGCGAGAAGGCCTGCAAGTTCCTCGGTGAGCAGTTGAAGGGCAAGGGCAAGGTCGTCGAGTTCCAGGGGTCGCTGGCGTCGGTCAACGGCCGTGACCGCTCGGAGGCGTTCGCCGAGTGCATGAAGGCGAACTACCCGGGCATCACGGTCTTCGCCGAGCCGACCGAGTGGGAGGGCACCAAGGCCTCGGCCGCGTTGCAGACCCGCCTCACCCAGCACCCCGACATCAACGGCATCTACATGCAGGCCGGCGGCGTGTTCCTCGCCCCGACCCTGCAACTGCTGAAGTCCAAGAACCTCCTGGTGCCGCCGACCGACCCCAAGCACATCTTCATCGTCTCCAACGACGGCATCCCGCAGGAGTTCCAGGCCATCCGGGACGGCGAGATCGACGCCACGGTGTCCCAGCCCGCCGACCTGTACGCCAAGTGGGCGCTCTCGTACGCCAAGGCGGCGCTTGAGGGCAAGGCCTTCGCTCCCGGGAAGACCGACCACGACAGCACGATCGTCGACGTGGGCGGCGGCCGGCTGGAGGACCAGCTCCCCGCGCCGCTGGTCACCAAGGACAACGTCGACGACCGCAACCTCTGGGGCAACCAGGTCAAGTGATGCCGGAATCCACCACCCCGGCCGTGGAGGCCCGGAGCGTCACCAAGCGCTTCGGGCCGACGACGGCACTCGACGACGTGGGGATCGTCATCGGACAGGGCGAGACCCACGCGCTGGTCGGCCGGAACGGGGCCGGCAAGTCGACGCTGGTCTCGATCCTCACCGGCCTCCAGCGTCCCGACCAGGGCGAGGTGCTCTTCCAGGGCGGCCCCGCCCCCGGCATCGCGGACCGTGACGGCTGGCGCGGGCAGGTCGCCTGCGTCTACCAGAAGTCCACGATCATCCCCACGCTCACCGTCGCGGAGAACCTCTTCCTCAACCGCCAGGCGGCCCACGGCCCGATCAACTGGCGCTCGCTGCGGGCCCGCGCCCGCGACCTGCTCGACCAGTACGGCGTGGACGTCGACGCCGGCCGCCTCGCGGGCGACCTCGACGTCGAGCAGCGCCAGCTCCTGGAGATCGCCCGTGCGCTGTCGTTCGGCGCGCGGTTCATCATCCTGGACGAGCCGACCGCGCGGCTCGACGGCCCGGCCATCGAGCGGCTCTTCGACCGGATGCGGGCATTGCGGGCCCAGGGCGTGACGATGATGTTCATCTCGCACCACCTGGAGGAGGTGTACGAGGTGTGCCAGTCGGTCACGGTCTTCCGCGACGCCCGGCACATCCTCACCAGCGCCGTCGGCGAGCTTCCGCATGACGAGCTGGTCGCGGCCATGACAGGGGAGGCCGCCGCCGGCTACCAGGCCCGCGCCCGTACGGCCGACGCCAGGGCGAAGGTCGTGCTCAGCGCGGAGAAGCTGTCGCTGGCCGGGCGCTACCAGGACGTGGACCTCACCGTCCGCGCAGGGGAGATCGTCGGGCTCGCCGGCTCGGGCAGCAGCGGCAAGATCGGCCTGGCGGAGACGCTGGTCGGCCTGCAGGCCGCCGACAGCGGTCAGGTGACGATCAACGGGGGCCGTCCCCGCCCCGGGGACGTCACCTCGGCGCTGCGCGCGGGGCTCGGGTTCGTCCCCGAGGACCGTCATAAGGAGGGCTTCGTGCCGTTGCTCTCCATCGCCGAGAACGCGACCCTTCCGATCGCCCACAAGCTGGGACGGTTCGGAGCGGTCTCCCCGGCCGCGCGGCGGGCGAGGGCCGAGCGGATGATCGACGAGCTGGCCATCAAGACCACCGGCCCGTCCCAGCCCGTCGGGGATCTCTCCGGGGGGAACGCGCAGAAGGTGGTCATGGCGCGCGCGCTCGCGGACGACCCGACGGCGCTCGTCGTGATCAACCCGACCTCGGGGGTGGACGTGCGGGCGAAGCAGGCGCTGCTCGGCGCCGTCGAGGACGCCGCAGAACGGGGCGCGGGAGCCGTGCTGGTCTCCGACGAGCTGGACGACCTGCGCATCTGCGACAGGGTCGTGGTGATGTTCCACGGCCGGGTGGTCAAGGAAGTGCCACGGGGCTGGGCCGACGCCGAGCTCGTGGCGGTCATGGAAGGTGTCGACGCACGATGACTGAAACGACCGTGGCCTCACCCGGCACACCGGGCGGACCCCCCGGCTCTGCGGGCAAGACGCGTTCGGGACCGCCCGTGGTGCGGCTCGCGCGGTTCCGCGACCTCGCGCTCGTTCCCGCCATCCTGGTTCTGATGGTCGTAGGCGCGCTGCTCGAACCGGCGTTCCTCAGCGGCGACAACCTCACCAACGTGCTCCAGCAGCAGACCGAGCTGTCCCTGCTGGTGCTGGCGGAAGCGATGATCCTCATCGCCGGTAAGTTCGACCTGTCACTGGAGTCCACCGTGGGGCTCGCCCCCGCGCTGGGCGTCGGGCTGGTCATCCCGGCGGCCTCCAACGGCCTCGGCACCGACTGGCCGGCCGCGCTCGGGATCCCGATCTGCCTGCTGATCGGCGTGCTCATCGGCGCCTTCAACGGGCTGCTGATCCTGCGGTTCAAGCTGTCGGCGTTCATCGTGACGCTGGGCATGCTGATCGTGCTGCGCGGCCTGCAGATCGGTTTCACCGGCGGGCAGAACCTGTTCGCGCTGCCCGAATCGTTCCTGTACCTCGGCAACGCGCGCTGGCTCGGGCTTCCGGCGTCGATCTGGATCTGCGGGGTCGCCTACCTCGCCGGCATCGTCACCCTCGGATATTTCCGGCACGGCCGGTCGATCTACGCCATCGGCGGCAACGTCGACGCGGCCCGCGCGGCGGGCGTACGTACCGACCGGGTGGTCTGGGTGGTGTTCATGATCGGCGGGTTGCTCGCGGCCCTTTCGGGGCTGCTGATGACCGGCCGGCTCGGCTCGGTGTCGGCCGCCCAGGGCGACGGCATGATCTTCACGGTGTTCGCCGCGGCGGTCATCGGCGGGGTCAGCCTCGACGGCGGCAAGGGCACGTTGTTCGGCGCGCTCTCTGGCGTGCTGGTGCTCGGCCTGATCAACAACATCCTCACGCTGGCCGGCGTCTCGGCGCAGTGGATCCAGGCCATCTACGGAGGAATCATCCTCGTCGCCCTGATGCTGGCCCGGGTGACCAGCGGAAAGGCGCAGGACTAGGTGGGCCGGGCCGCACGTACAAGGAAGCGAGGGACGTCGTGACGCAGTGCCTCGCCCTGCGCACCCGGCTCAGGCCGGGATCCGATGGATGCCGCTCGTGGAGGCCGGTCCGATGACGAAGGAGACGTGAGTGGAGCACGGGATCGTCGGCCGGGGAGCCCGGGTGACCGCGTTCGGGCTTGGCACCGCGCCGATCGGCAACCTGTTCTCGGCGATCAGCGACGAACAGGCCGGGGAGACGGTCGAGGCGGCCTGGGCCGCCGGGGTCCGCTACTTCGACACCGCCCCGCACTACGGGCTCGGGCTCTCCGAGCGCCGTCTCGGCGCCGCGCTCCGCGACAGGCCGCGTGAGGCGTACACGCTGTCCACCAAGGTGGGCAGGCTGCTGGTGCCCTTCTCGGCCGGCGGGCGCGACGACCAGGGATTCGACGTGCCCGCGGCATACCGCAGGGTCTGGGACTTCTCCCGCGACGGGGTACGCCGCTCGATCGACGAGAGTCTCGAACGCCTGGGACACGACTCGCTCGACATCGTCCTGATCCACGACCCCGACGACCACTGGGCGGAGGCGGCCGGCGAGGCCTACCCGGCGCTGGCCGAGCTCCGCGACGAGGGCGTGATCAAGGCGATCGGGGTCGGCATGAACCAATGGGAGCTCCCGGCGCGCTTTGTCAAGGAGACCGACCTCGACCTGGTCATGCTCGCCGGGCGCTACACCCTGCTCGACCAGTCGGGCGCGGCGGAACTGCTGCCACTCTGCGAGGCGCGCGGTGTGTCGGTGTTCGCGGCGGCGGTGTTCAACAGCGGGCTGCTCGCCACGCACGACGCCACAGGCACGTACGACTACGGGCCCGCGCCGAGTGACCTGGTCGAGCGGACACGGCGCATCGCCGCCGTCTGCGAGCGGTACGACGTGACGCTCCCGCAGGCGGCCCTGGCCTTCCCCGCGCGGCACCCGGCCGTGACCTGCGTGGTCGCCGGCGCCCGATCGGCCAAGGAGGTCGAGCGCAACGCCGCCCTGGCCACGACCCCGGTCCCCGCCGCCCTGTGGACCGCCCTCGCCGACGAATCCCTGATCCCCGCCCCGGCCACGCACCCCCACCGATGATCGCCGACCCGACCATGGAGACCCATCGATGATCGACGCGCACCACCACCTGTGGGACACCACGCGCCGCGAGTACCCGTGGATGGCGGGCGAGGCGCTCGCGCCGCTGCGCAGGCCGTACGGCATCGACGACCTGCGGCGCGAGACCACGGCGGCGGGCGTCGAACGCACGGTTCTGGTCCAGACGACCAGCTCGGCCGAGGAGACCGAGGAGTTCCTGGCGACCGCCGCCGCGTCGGGCGGGCTGATAGCGGGGGTCGTCGGGTGGGTGGACCTGACCGATCCCGGCGTCGCCGACGAGCTCATGCGGCTGCGCACCGGCCCGGGCGGCGACCTGCTGGCCGGCATCCGGCACGCCGTGCAGGACGAGCCGGATCCCGCGTGGCTCTCCCGCCCGGACGTACGGCACGGCATCCGTGCGGTGGGTCAGGCCGGGCTCGCGTACGACCTGCTCGTGCTCACGCCGCAGCTCCCGGCGGCCATAGAGATCGTCAGGGACCTGCCGGGGGTCCGCTTCGTGCTCGACCACGCGGCCAAGCCCCCGATCGCGTCGGGCGCCACCGAGCCGTGGGCGAGCGGGATCAAGGCCATCGCCGAGTCGCCCAACGTGACCTGCAAGCTGTCCGGCCTGGTCACCGAGGCCACCTGGACCGACTGGGACTCCCCCCGCGTCGCCCCCTACGCCGACCACGTGCTGTCGTGCTTCGGCCCCGACCGCGTGATGTTCGGCTCAGACTGGCCCGTCTGCGAACTCGCCGCATCGTACGGACAGGTGACCGACCTGGCCCGCGCGCTCACCACCGCCCTCAGTGAGAACGAGCGCGAACAGTTCTTCACCACCACAGCGCAGACGGCGTACGCCTTGCGTGTTTGATCGGGGTCCCGGTCCGCGCGAACCGAAAGGGAAAGGTGCGGGGTCTCTTCCTAGCCGGTGACATCCGGTTTGAGGCCACGGGCAGGACGGAGCATCGGCAACTGGAAGCCGTGTACGCGCAGGCGGCCCAGGACCGTCTGCAGTCCCTCACGCATGTAGGGGTACACCTCCACCCAGGCAACCTGGTCACCGAACACCTTTAGCGAGGGGGTGCCTTCGGTGAACGCGGCCTCCCGGCCGGAGTCACGGGGGCCGTAGGTCACCACCATCGATATGGCGAACGTGACAACGGTCTCGTCATCGTCGTCCAGGACCTCGCCGGTCAGGTCGAACTTGTAGGAAAGGGAGCCGTCGGCGGTGGCGGCCGCCGCGCGGAGCTCCAGCTGAAGCCTGGACCCGCTCCCAGGCTTCAGCCTCTCCCCGGAGAAGGCCACGGGCGCGATGTCCTGCAACTCGACGCGGTCGCTGATCCTCTTGACGAGATCGGCGGGGTCTTCTCCCGCGTGCTCGCTCATCACGTCACCAGCGAGCTCGTGCCGAGAGAGATGTACTGGTCCGGAGAGGGAACTCGTGGATCCATGGGGTGTACTTCGGCCTCCAGCCGGATGCTCTCCGTGCTTCCGATGGGTGCCGACTTCCATTGGATCAGCAGGGGGCGCCCCTCGGCCTCGCCCGTCAGGAAGACGCCGGATGAGGTGGCCTGAGGGCGCTTGACACGCCAATCGTGGCTCACCGGGCGTACGGCACGTTGCTCGACCGCGGCGCGTCGTGGCTCACCCGCGGGCACCAGTCGGATGTCCGCTTCGAACCCCATGGCGTGCAGGTAGTCCGCGAGGGTGTCTATCCGGAGGTTTCCGTCTCCGCGGAAGACCTGGTTTACGGCCGAACGACGAAACCCGAGCCGCTTGGCGAGATCACTCTGCGAACCCCCGAACAACTCCAGGGCCTGATGGAGAATCGAGAGAACTTCATGACGGAGCCGGGCCGCTGCCAGAGCTCTGGCACCCCTTGTGGTGGCCGCGAACCGCTCATACAGGTTTCTCACGACGCCAGATCCTCCTTCCTCACCCAGATGGCCTCGTCTATATGCATCCTCGGTGTCTTCAACGACCTCTTGAGGAACCCGCTGGTGATACGGATGGCGTTGGCAGGGGAGGCGGGGACGTCGAAAAATGGCAGCCGGACATCGCCCGCTTTTATCTCTTTATGCCATCACGAAGGTCGTTGAGCTCACGAGGAATGGCGAGCGAGCCTGTGTATGCATATCGCTCGAATCTCACGAGGATATCGGCGAGCCGTTTCGCGTCCTTCTGGCTGCGCGATTTTTCGAGCCTCGCGATGAACGCGTCGGCCCTGGCCTCTCCTTCACGGGTGCGTGCCGCCTCGATCATCTTGGCCGACCCCCGTTCGTAGTAGATGCGACCGCAATCGGGACACGCGCTTCGCTGTACAGTCAAAACTGTACCTCCTGGGGGGCCGCTTGTCTTCAGTAGAAGTCAAAGGATCAACCTTGACACAGAAGATTGCGATGGTGTGCTCGATTGCCGCTAATGCCCTGGATTCCAGGGCTCCCGCAGGGGCTAATTAGCCGCCTTGTAGTGGAATGTTCTGTATGCGCACTCGTACGAACGCATTGCTGCCGCTGGCCGTCGGGTTTGGCACTGCCTAGGTTTGGGGGAGTAAGCGGCGCCCGATATTGTGTCTTGTGGATTGCCGAAATTTGGTACCTGGGTATATTGCCTGGTTGATCTGTCATCGCTGCCGCGGCGTTCTGACGCGAGGTTCGCCTGTAAGACCATGAGTCGGTCCTGATCCGATGCCGCCGTCGCTCCGGATCGGGTGGGCTTGATCGCCAGGGTGTCGTTGCCGGTGCGTTCGCTGGGGCTGGTCGATCGGGGTTCCCGCGATCGTCGATGTCCATTCCAGGGGTGGAGCGCTCGGAAGGGTCCGGGGGTGGCCTCTGGTCGACGTGGCTGGTGATTGCGTACTTTTAGCGTGGTATTGGCTGAAATTAGCCCGATGTCGGGTATATCTGAAAATGCTGCCGAAGGGGCGGTCTGAATAAAGCGGGGGAGATCTCATAATGGTGGTGCGCAATGGGGTCGCGGCCATGTTGCTGCCGTTGGCGTTGCTTGATACGGGCGCCTTGGTCGCGAAAGCTCAGGCGGAGCCTGTGAGCACTGGTTCGGAGCCGGTACTGGCGCTGGGGAGATTTGGGGCGTATGTGCCGGGGCAGGTGGCCGTCACCTACGACCAGAAACTCGTTCCCGCCGGTGCCGCGGCGGCCGTGGCGTACGTGGCCTCGGGGGACGCGCTCGCTTACGTGCAGTTGAAGGCGCATGGGCTTCTTCCGAACCGCAAGTACGGCGCGCACGTGCACAACAACAAGTGCGGAGCGAAGGGCGACGACGCGGGGCCGCACTACCAGCACACGCAGGATCCCGTCACTCCCTCCACCGACCCCAAGTACGCGAACGCGCGTAACGAGATCTGGCTGGACTTCACGACCGATGCCCAGGGCAATGGATCGTCGCGCGCGGCGATGGACAGGAAGTTCACCGACCGGCATCCGCAGTCGGTCGTGATCCATGCCGAGCACACCCACACCGGAGCAGGTCACGCCGGCCAGGCGGGCGCCCGCCTCGCCTGCGTCGACGTCGGTTTCTGAGACGCGGCCGGGGACGGGGGCACGGGTGGGCGTGGTCAGGAGGATCGGGAGGCGGTGCCGGTGTAGCGGGAGGATGTCTCGCCCGGTCGGGTGACGCTGAAGGCCACCTGGTCGGAACCCTCGGGGGAGATCTCCACCGTGCTGGGGTAGCACTGGTCGCCCCGCACCTGGTCGAGCCGGAAGGCCGCCGTCGTGGCCTGTCCTTCGAGCCTGGTCAGCCGGCCCGTGCAGTGCAGGTCCGCACCCCACCGCATGGTCCCCGGCCCTGTGGCGCCCTTCAGCCAGATCTCCACGGGGAACACCCGCCCGGCGGTCGGATGCTGGGCGCTGCCGGTCCACCGGCCCGCGTACGTGAAGCCGGCGGGCGCACCCGGAGAGGCGTCCCTCGTAGTGACGAGGTCCGCCGCCCACAGCGTGACCCCGATCGCCGCGGCCGAGAGGACGGCGACCACGGCGACGAGTGCGCGCCACCTGGTGGCCGGACGGGCCGCGAGACCGGGGCTGGTCTCCGGGTGGCCATGACCGCCTACCTCCCGCCCTGAGGTGACGGTGGCCAAACCCTCGTGACCGGCGGTCCGCGGTGCGAAGGTGAGGGTCGAGGGGCCCTGGTGGTGGTCGTCCTCGGGGGTGAAGGTCAGGGTCGAGGGGCCGTCGTGGCCGGGTTCCAACGGGGTGAAGGTGAGCGTTGAGGGGCCCTGGTGGGGGGCCTCGGCCGGGGTGACGGGGTGGTGGTCGTCTTCGGGGGTGAAGGGGAGTGTCGCCGGGCCGTCGTCCACGGTGGAGGGGGGCTGTGAGGCCAGGGAGGCGCCGGTTTCCAGCACCTCGCCGGGCGACTGGGCCGGGAGGGGCGCCGCACCCTGGCCGAGGAGGCGACGCAGCACATCATCGGCGCTCGGCCGCAGGGACGGGTCCTCGGCCAGGCAGGCGACCACGATTTCGCGCAGGGGCCCGGTGAGCGCGTCGAGGTCGGCCTCGCCGAACAGGATGCGGCCCAGGGTCGCCTCGAAGGAGTCGGCGGCGTACGCGTGCCGGCCGCTGGCGGTGAAGGCGACCGTGAGAGCCCATCCGAACATGTCCGCCGAGGGCCCGGCGCGCTCACCCTTGAGCTGTTCCGGCGACAGGTAGGCGGGCGTGCCGATCGGCACCCTCCCCGTGGTGGCCGTGGTGTTCATCAGCCGCGATACGCCGAAGTCGATGACGCGCGGCCCGTCGGGGCCGAGCAGGACGTTCCCCGGCTTGAAGTCACGATGGACGACGCCCGCGCCGTGGATGGCCGCCAGCGCGGTGGCGGTGCCGACGGCCAGGCGGTCGAGCGAGCCGCCCGTACGGGGGCCCTCCGTCGTGATGTGCTGCTGGAGCGAGAGACCGTCCACGTACTCGCTGACGATGTACGGCCGGTCGCCGTCGAGGTCGGCGTCCAGCACCTGGGCGGTGCAGAACGGCGCCACCCGCCGCACCGCCTCGACCTCGCCGATGAACCGGCGGCGCGACTTCTCCTCGTCCAGCCGTGAGTGCATCAGCTTCACCGCGACGGGGGAATCGTCGGGGGAGCGGCCGAGGAACACGACCCCCTGGCCGCCCCTTCCGAGCCGTCCCTCCAGCCGGTAGCTACCGAGTTGCTCGGGGTCTTCGGCGCGGAGGGGGGCCAGGTGAGACATGTGCAATCCCTACCAGATGTGGCACCTTCGATCGCGCGATGGACGGAGATCCGCCACGCGACGAGCAGGGACCCGGGTCAGGACGGCTGGTGCTCGGTGGCCTTCGCCTCCTCGGGCTCGGAGGCGGACCGGGCCTGGTAGCGGGCGAAGGCGGGCAAGGTCAGGCCGATGAGGGCGGCGCCGGCGATGGTGGTCAGACCACCGCTCACGGCGCTGAAGGTCGGGGACACCAGCGAGCCGACCGCGCCTGCGCGGAAGTTCCCGAGCTCCGGGCAGCCCACGCCGACGACGTGGTTGGCCGCGCTGACCCTCCCGCGATAGCGGTCGGGCGTGGCGACCTGGACGATGGTCGTGCGGAACACCACGCTGAGCACGTCGGCGGCGCCGGCGACGGCGAGCAGGGCGAGGGCGAGCCACAGGTCGTGGGCCAGGCCGAAGCCGGCGAGACCGGCGCCCCAGACGGCGCCGGCGGCCAGGATGGCCAGTCCTTGGCGGGACACCTGCCCGACCCATCCGGACAGTGCCGTGCCGAGGATGCCGCCGACCGCGACCGCGGAGGTGAGCAGGCCGAGCGTCTCCGCCGCACCACCGAAGCGCTCGGCGTTGATCACGGGAAAGAGCGCGAAGGGCATCCCGAGGATCGTGGCGTTCATGTCGGCGAGGAACGCTCCGCCGAGGATCCGGTTACGGCCGATGAACCGCAGCCCCTCGCCGACCGCTCGCAGGCTGGGCCGCGTGCCGCCGCCCTCGGGCGGCATGGCCGGCAGCCGGGCGATCCCGTACAGGGCCGCGGCGAAGCTGAGCATGTCGACGAGGTAACACAGCTTCAACCCTCCTGCGGCGGCTATCACCCCGGCCAGAGCGGGGCCGATCGTCGCGCTGAAGTGGAAGGTGAACATATTGAGCGCGGCTCCGGCGGGAACCCGTTCGGCCGTGAGCAGCCGCGGCAGGAAGGTGCTTCTCGCGGGACCGTTCACGGCGCTCAGCACGGACTGGACCGCGACCAGGCAGTACAGCAGCCACAACTGGTCGAGGTCCATGAACGCCTGCACCGCGAGCACGGCCGACACTCCGGCCAGGCAACCGCTGGTGACCAGCACCAGCTTCCGGCGGTCGAAGGCGTCGATGAGCGACCCTCCGGCCAGCCCGAACACGATCGCGGGCAGGGCCGAGGCGAGGCCGACCGCGCCGACGGCGATCGCGGAGCCGGTGAGGACGTACACCTGCAGGACGACCGCGAAGCTCGTCATCTGACCGCCGACCGCCGACAGCGTCGCCCCCGCCCATAACCGCCGGAAAGCGGGTGACTCCTTCAGCGGCCGGATGTCCATGAGGAGGCGTCGCTCAGCCATGGCCTTCTCTTTCAGGGGGCGTCAGTGCCGGCGCGGGCTTTTCGCACAGGGCGGGCCTCTCGCGGTCCGCTCGGCTCGCGCGCCGTCCGGTCAGCTTAGGGGGGCGCGGCGTCGTTCGCAGGGGTCCTGGGGCGGCGCAGGAGGATGAGGCCGAAGACCAGGAGGATGACGTCCTGGGCGACCAGGATGGGGATCTTCGGGACCGCTCCTGTGGCGGCGAACAGGTCGGTGGCCATGTGCAGGACCATGAGCGGCCAGATGGTGCCGGTCCGATGGCGGAGCGCGGCGTAGCCGACGCCGAAGCAGAACGCGCCGACCGCCTGCGAGGCGACGAGGGCGGGGTTCTCGCGGAAGAGGATGTTGCTCAGGTGGGCGGCGCCGAACAGCGCCGAGCCGAGCAGGGCGGAGCTCAAGACCCCTGTCGGACGCAGCACGTGGGGGATGACGCCACGCCACATGGCCTCTTCCATGAAGCCGGTGAGGGCGTATCCGACCACGAGCATGGTCAGCAACCCGGGCTCGACGGGAGCGAAGCCCGCCACCAGCGGGGTGAAGACGAGGAGGGCCGGGAGGACGAGCAGGCGCAGGTCGCGCCACTGCCGCGGCGGGGTGAAGCCGGCCGCGTGCCATCCTCCGAAGCGCATCACGAGCACCGTGACCAGGACGACGAGAGGGATCATCGTCACGAGCGACTGGGCCGTCCCCGACCAGTGCGGCACGATCGCCTTCACGGCGAGGCCGGCGACGAAGGTCGTCAGCATATACGCGACATAGAGCAGCAGTGCGCGTACGCGGGGGCGGCGGGCGAGGTGGGCTGCGGTGCGGAGGCGTCCGCGCGGCTGGGGGGCGACGGCCGGGCCGGTCGTGGTCATTGCGGGTTCCTTGCGGTGGCGCTCAAAACGTACATATAGGGCAGACGTGACACCCTATATCTGGATAGGTGGCATGGGGAGAGGGAGTATGTTTCATCGCAGAAGCTGATATATCGGGCTAAATAGCGACAGAAATCCAAGCCGCCGAAGTGGTTCCACGACCTGGGACCACCGCGCGCATCGGCGGTCGCGCCCCGGCTACGAGACAGCCCCGTCCCCTGCCAGACGAGAGTCGGACGCGCGGGGACCTGAAAGGCTCTCGATCAGCGAGCGGAGCACGGCGTTGCCCGGCCTTTGGAATGGCCTGGCGCCCGTCGAGTACGTTGATCAGCGCCAGCGCGCACGGGCTCGCGGAGCGAGTTGCGGGAGAGTGCCTGGGCGAGGCACAGATGGGTTCAGGCGGTTGTGAAAGCTTCGGCGAACTCGCGGACTTTGGGCTGGTTAGGCCATCTTTGGGTGAGCTGGGTATGCAGGGGGCGGAGCTCAGCGACGACGTGCAGTGATCTAGCGCGGTGGGCTTCGGAGAGGGCTGCAAGGGCAGCGATGGCGGCGGCGTCGGGGGTGTCGGTAGCGGCGTGAGCGGTGCCGATGCGGGCCAGGTGCAGAGCGCGGTCGCGATGGTGGGTGGTCGGAAGACCGGTCAAACGGGCGTTGAGGATGGTGATGGCATTGGCGGGCTGTCCGCCGACCATGTAACAGGTGGCACGTTGCAGGTCTGCCCAACCGGGGCCGTAGAAGCGCAGGTAGGCAGGCTCGTCGGGAGAGGCGGACTGGGCGAGCAGCGCGTCGGCGGCGTCGAGTTTCGCGGTGTCGATGATGCCGGTAGCGGCGCTGCTACGTGCTTGGTAGAGGTGTGCGACAGCCTCCAGCGCAGGGGGGATTGTCCACAGTGTGCGGGCACGTTCGGCCAGGTTGTTCGCGCCTTGGTGATCTCCGGCGTCCAGAGTTACGGAGGCGTTGCGGAGCACCATGTAGGCGGCCATGGCCGTGTCTCCACCTGCGATCGCCCAGCTGGTGGCCCGCTCGGACCAGCGTCGGCAAAGGGTGAGGTCGCCGCGTTCGCGATGAAGCCAGCTGATGTGTTCGGCGAATTCGGCTTTGACCAGGCGTAGTTCCGTCTGGGTGGCCGGGGCGGAGGCGTCGAGGAGGGCGTCGATGTCGCGGAGTGCTTCGACCAGCGCGGTGATGTGCTGGGCGGGGGCCATGAGGTGGTGGCCGGCCTGGTGCGCGGCGAGCGTCGCGCGGAAGCGACCGGTGGGACCGGTTTCTGCCGATGCGGGGAGGGCGAAGGAGGCGGGCAGGAGCGCGGCCAGTCCGCCGGTGGCGATGAGGGCGGCGAAGTCCCTCCGGGTCAGTTTCAAGATCAGGATCCCTTCGCCGATTCCGGTATGGAGTGTCACAACGGCGTCGACGTCTTCAGGGTACGGGCCGGCGGGCGGGATGGGCAGTTCGGAGAGCAGGTCGCTGAGGACGGAGTAGGGCACGGTGACCGGGGAGCCGGCCGGGCGTCGGCGTGGCCCGACTAAGAGGTCGTCGATCAGGCACCCGTATAGCCCGGCCAGTCGCTGCAAATCCAGCATGGACGGCGGGCGTGCCGAAGCCGAACGGGATGTGCCAGGGCCGCCCCATTTCTCCCAGTAGGAAATGTTCTTCGCGGTCTTGACGACCGGATCGGGGAATCGGGCGTTGAACGCGTCGGCGGCTTGGGATTGTGACATACCGTTCGCATGCCGATAGGCGGCCAGCGAGGTGAGGCCAAAACGCTCGAACAGGGCAGCGGCGATCTGGTCGATCGGGGTGTTCTCGCGCCGCAGGCTCTGGGCCAGGTCCTTAATCTGCCCGAGGTGTGCGGCTGCGGTCATCTCACCGTCCTTCACGCGTGCATGTTCGCAGGACTCACCTCAACGGTAGCGTCTTGGGCCGTGTCACGCTGTCCCCCAATATGGGGGACAGCACGACCCTGTGCTCCTCCGGATTGGGGGAAGGCAGATCCTCGGCAGAGCAGTTGGATGAGAGATGTCCAGCAACACCGAGAGGACCGCCCTGTGATTGCCCCGCATCTATCTGCCCGGCCTCGGATCGCGTCGGACCCTGCCATGAACGTTCTGCCGGCACCCGGCGTGGTTGAGCCAAAAGCTCGCCGCTCTGCTCGCCGAGGGCCACCAGCTCGCAGGCGGTCGGCGCGTCGTTCCCCTCGTCGAACAGCGGGTCTCCAGCGGTCGTAGCTGAGTGGTAGAAGGCTTCTACGTGACACCGATCGCCACGGCGGCGGCCGAAGGATGGCCCGAGAAGCCAGTCGGCCTGCCAAACCGGCACACATCAAGACAGGGAGTGCCGCATGACTCAGACGGTTGAGATGTCCGAAGACTCCGACCAAGCGGGGAAGATCCGCGATGCTCTGACGGATAAGCTGCGTGCCAAGGGCTTGATCACGTCGCCGGTAGTAGAACGGGCCTTTCGTGTGGTGCCGCGGCACGAGTTCGCTCCGGCCGGCACATCGCTGGAGGTCGCCTACAACGCCGACGACTCGGTGACGACCAAGACCGACGAGCACGGCGCGGTCACCTCCTCGATCAGCGCGCCGTTCATCCAGGCCAGGATGATCGAGCAGGCGGAGATCGGGCCAGGCATGAGCGTGCTGGAGGTCGGATCCGGGGGTTACAACGCCGCGCTGCTGGCCGAAGTCGTCGGCCCGGAGGGTCGTGTCGTCAGCGTGGACATCGACCCGGAGGTGACCGCCCGGGCCAGTGCCCTGCTGGACGCGGCCGGGTACGGCAGCCGGGTCCGGGTCGTGCTGGCCGACGCCGAGCACGGTGTCCCCGAGCCCGGGCCATTCGACGCGATCATCGTGACGGTCGGAGCGTGGGACATACCGTCGGCCTGGCTGGAACAGCTGGCCGGGGACGGAGTGATCGTCGTGCCGCTGCGAATGAACGGGATCACCCGCTCGATCGCGTTCCACCAGCAGGGAGACCACCTGGTAAGTACGTCCGCCGAAGTGTGCGGGTTCGTCCCGATACAGGGCGACGGGGAGCACTCCGAGCGGGTCTTCCTGCTCCCTGACGCCCAAGGCCGCAACGTCAAGTTGCGGTTCGACGACGGGGTACCGCAGGAGCCGGGCCTGCTGGACGGGGTGCTGGCGACCGAACGTACGGCGGTGTGGTCCGCCGTCACGATCAATCACGGGGTGTCGTTCGCCGACCTGCACCTGTGGTTCGCCGGTTTCCTGCCCGGCTTTTGCAAGCTGGCCGCCGACAAGGGGACCGAGCTGGACCAGGAGCGGGGGAACTGGTTCCCCTTCGGTGTCGTGCGGGGAGACTCCTTCGCCTACCTGGCGGTGCGCCCGGCCCTGGAGGGCGCCGGAGTGGAGTTCGGGGCGCGCGCCTACGGGGCGCACGGCAAGGCGGCCGCGACCGCGATGGTCGAACAGATCCAGGCATGGGACCGGCAGGCCCGGTACAGTCCGGCGCCCACGTTCGCCTTCTGGCCGACTGGCAGCAACCGCGCCCAGATTCCTGACGGCTCGGCGGTCCTCAACAAAACCCATGGTCTGGTCACGATTTCCTGGCCCACAGTGGGCTGAGCAATCGCGCGCACGCGCGGGCCAGGATGCACCACACCCAACCCCCTATGGAATGAGGAGTGTGATTCGATGGCTCCATCGCTGACCCTCGACGCCACCGAGGCCCTGGACTCCACGGCCGCCGCCGACGAGGAGTTCGAGCTGGACATGCGCGTGGTGGAGGCCACCACGCCTCTAGTGATCATGATGTGTGACACCAACGACGGGTGCGGCAGCACGTGCGGCACCAGCGCGTGCAGCACCAGCTCCAACGACCCGGTCTGAACCACCATCCCTCTGCCGCCGGTGCCTGAGTCTGGCGCCGGCGGCGCGGTTCATCCCCGGCTGAGGAGGCGATCACGGTGACCGTACCACTGCGCTACCAGCACACCGGCCTGGTGATGGTGCGCGCGACGACAGACCCAGGCGACCTGGACCCGCCGACGCACCTGGAGGTGTCCGACCCGGCCGCGATCGAGCACGAAGGCCGGGCATGGCTGGCGAAGCTGTGGTCCCGCGGCGAGATACGCGAGGCGCTGCGGATGGCCAGCCCCGTCCTTGGGGCGCGCATTGACCAACTCCTCGCCGAAGGCACCGGCCCGGCGCCCGTCAAGGAGCTGCGCCGTGCCATCGTGTCCGCCGCGTCCTACCTGTTGCGCTGGCAGCGGCGCGCTACCCCGTTCGGGCTGTTCGCCGGCGTCGCCCCCGCCATGGTCGGGCCCACCATGGCGAAGGTCGGCGCCGAGCACCGGGCGGTGGTGCGGGCGGACGCCGAGTGGCTCACGATGCTGATCGACCAGGTCGAGCGGCACCTGGAGTTGCGCGCGCGGTTGATGGTGATGGCCGACAGCGCCGGGATTGTGCGCGATGGCCGCTTCATCGTGACCGCGCGGGCACAGGTGGGTGCCCGGACTCCCGGGCCCTTGCGTGATGCGTCGGTACGCCACACCCGGCCCGTGCAGTTCGCGCTGGCCAGGGCCGCCTCGCCGATTCAGTTCGACGCGCTCGCCGTGGAGTTGGCCGCCCGGTTCCCGGGCACCTCACCGGACAAGGTCCGCGCCTTGCTGCACGGCCTGGTCGACCAGGGCATCCTGATCACCAGCCTGCGTCCGCCGATGACGGCCGCCGACGGGTTGGCCCACCTGATCGGCGCGCTGCGCGCAGCCGGCGGAGAACGACTGACCGACATCGCGGCGCTGCTATCCCGACTGGAGGAGATCAGCGAGCAACTGGCCCGCCACAACGCCTGCGCCGACCCCGGGAAGGCCGCAGCGATCCGGGTATCGGCCACCGAACAGATGACCGCGCTCGCCCCCGGCGCCGGGCACGTGCTGGCCGTCGACGTGCGGCTTGACGCACAGATCGCCATCGCCGAGCGCGTGCTGTCGGAGGCCGCACGCGTCGCCAGCGTCCTGGTGCGGCTGACCACTCAACCGTTCGGCTCCGCAGCTTGGCTGGACTACCACGCCCGGTTCCGTACCCGCTATGGGCCCGGCGCTGTGGTGCCGGTGCGGGAACTGGTGGCCGACTCCGGGCTCGGTTACCCCGGCGGGTACCTCGGCGCGCCGCGCGCCCGGCCCGGCTGGCGGGTGCTGACCGAGCGCGACGCCGCTCTGCTGGAACTCATCCAGAAGGCCGTACTGGAGGGGGCCGAGGAGATCGAGCTGACCGAGGCCGACGTCCAGGCGCTGACGGTGGGCGAGCACGCCGACATCGTGCCGCCACAGCGCATCGAGCTCGGCGTCACACTGCACGCCACCTCCACCCAGGCGATTGAGGCCGGAGAGTTCGAGCTGCGCGTCATCGCCGCGCCCCGCGCTCATACCAGCATGGCTGGACGGTTCGCCTACCTGCTCGACGACGCCGACCGCGAACGGTTGGCCGCGTCCTTCACCACAGACGACGAGGACGCCGAAGTCGCGGTGCAGTTGTCCTTCCCCCCTCGCCGACCGCACAACGAGAACGTGGTGCGCGTCCCACGGCTTGTCCCCGACGTGGTGTCCCTGTCGGAGCATCCTGATAACGGCGTGATCGGCGTGGAGGACTTGGCCGTCACCGCCGACGCCGACCAGATGTATCTGGTTCAGCGGTCCACCGGGCGGCGCGTGGTCCCCCGGATACCGCACGCGCTGGACACCTCCCTCCAGAGCCCGACCCTGGCCCGGTTCCTCGCCGAGGTCGCTGACGCACGCAGTGCGGTATTCGGCCCCTTCGATCCCGGTGCCGCCCGTACCCTGCCTTACATTCCGCGTATCCGCTACCGGCGCACCGTGCTGGCCGCTGCCCGTTGGATTCTCACCTCCACCGACCTGTTGGGCACCTCGGCATGCGAAGCCTGGGATGCGGCGCTGTACTCCTGGCGGCAGCGGTGGCGGGTCCCGGCAAGGGTCGTGTTGTGCCTGGCGGAGCTGCGTCTGCCGCTCGACCTGGATCAGGGACTGGACCGCACCCTCCTGCGGACCCGGTTGGACAGAACCGGGCGGATCGAGCTGCAAGAAGACGGCGCGCCCGGCGGTCAGAGCTGGATCGGGAGGCCGGCAGAGCTGCTGATCCCGATGACCGCGATCACCCCTCCGCAGCGCAGGCCCCCGGCAACCGCAGCGCCGGGAGCTGTCCTTCGGCCGGGTGGCTCCGCTTTGGTGCACGCCCAACTGGTGGGCAACCCCGCACGGTTCGACCAGATCTTGACCACGCACTTGCCCGCGTTCGTCGACGAGTTCCCCGGGCTGGTCGAGCGCTGG
Source organism: Sphaerisporangium sp. NPDC049002 (assembly GCF_040649355.1). Lineage (NCBI taxonomy): Bacteria > Bacillati > Actinomycetota > Actinomycetes > Streptosporangiales > Streptosporangiaceae > Sphaerisporangium > Sphaerisporangium sp. NPDC049002. Next base: position 23,329 of record NZ_JBEZFH010000011.1, read on the forward strand.
TGGGTGCGGCGGCACCGCGACATGATCCGGCCCGAGACCGATCAGCACCTCGCCCTGTTCCTGCGCCTTGCCTCCCCCGACCAGTACGGACCGGCGGTCGCGCGCCTGGCCGGCTTCGCCGCCGACCTGGAGGCGCGCGGCCTGCCCGCCCAGCTCACCCTTGCCTCCTACCCGCAACATCTCGCCCGCTACGGCGAAGGCCCAGCGCTGGCAGCGGCCGAGCAGGTATTCGCCGCCGACACCGCGGCCGCCATCGCGCAGATCACGATGGCTGAGGCCGCCGGGCTTCCCGGCCAAGCCCTGGCCGCCGCGTCGATGGCGCAACTGGCCGCGGCTTTCGCCCCGGACACCGAATCCGGATACCGGGCGCTGATCCAGTGCCTGAAACAGGGCAGTGGGCCGTTGGAGCGGACGCTCCGCGACCACGCACTCCACCTGGCCGACCCCGCCGATGGTTTCCAGGCCGTCCGCGCTGCGCCGGGCGGCGACGCGGTGGCCGCCGCATGGCGCGCCCGGGATGCGGCGCTGACCTGCTACTATCGCGCGCTCGCCGAGCAGCGCGACCCGGCCACCGTGCTGCGCACCCTGCTGCACGAGCACCACGTGCGGGCTCTCGGCGTCGACCCGGTGTTTGAGAAGATGACCGGCCGCCTGGCCCGCGCGGCCGCGCTGCGCCGTCTGGCGCTGGCGGGTGCCCGGTGAACCCCGGCGTGAACACCGGCCTGGTGGCGCTCACCGCCGACGAGGCGACCGGCCAGTCCCTGGCGACCGGGATGGCCGGGGCCGCACTGCTGCATATCGAGCGGGCCCTGAACGGCTCCGGGGATTGGGCGAGCGCACGCGCGGCAATCCAGCAGGCCGCGGCCGGGCCGATCGACACTGCCGAGCACGCGGGACTGTTCTACGGGGCGCCGGCCATCGCCTTTGTGCTGCACGCCGCAGCCTCGGACGGGCGTCCCCGCTACCGTGCGGCGGCCACGACCCTGGATGGGTACGTACTCCGCCTGGCTCACCGGCGCCTGGCCACCGCCGCAGGCCGGATGAAGCGCGGCGAGACGGCAACGTTCGGCGAATACGATCTGTTCTACGGGCTGACGGGAATCGGCGCGCTGCTACTGCGTCATATGCCCGGCAGCGACGCACTCGCCGACGTCCTGCGCTACCTCACCCGGTTGACACAGCCGCGCCACCAGGATGGGCTTGAACTGCCGGGATGGTGGGTGGCGCACGACCCGGACCCGATCCTGCCGACCCCCGGAGGGCACGCGAACTTCGGGATCGCGCACGGCGTGGCGGGCCTGCTCGCCCTGCTTGCACTCGCCACCGCACGCGGCCATGTGGTCGACGGCCAAACCGAGGCGATCGAGTACCTGAGCGCCTGGTTCGACCGGTGGCGGCAGGACTCGGCTGAGGGGCCGTGGTGGCCGCAGTGGGTCACCCGCCAGGAGCTGCGCACCAGCCGCCTCGCCCAGGACGGGCCCGGGCGACCGTCCTGGTGCTATGGCGCGGTCGGGATCGCCCGCGCCCAGCAGCTCGCCGCCATCGCCACCAACGATCCGACCCGTCGCAAGGTTGCGGAGGAGGCCCTTGCCGCTTGTCTGACCGACCGGCAGCTCCACCGGATCACCCAGATGGGACTGTGCCACGGAATGGCCGGGGTGTACCAGACAGCCTACCGGGCTGCCCGCGACGCGCAGAGTCCCACGATCGGGGCACGGCTTCCTGCGGTGGCCGCCGCGCTGACCAGGTACGCGACCGCCACTCAGAACCACAGCGACGACATCGACGACATCGGCATCGGGACCGGGTTGCTGACTGGAGGCGCCGGGGTGGGCCTGGCGCTGGAAACCACGCGGCACACCACGCCGCCACGCTCGGGATGGGACGCATGCCTGCTGATCGTCTGACCGCCGCCCCGCCCTATCAGATCGCAGCAGGCGTGGGCGCGGTGCTCGCGGGCGCCAGCCTTGAGTCCACTGCGACCGCCAGCGGCATCGACCCCGCAGACCTCGCCGAAGCCCTACAGGTGTATCAAGCCGCCGGGCTCGCCGCCCTTGAGCGGCGCGCGGACAAGCAGTGGTATCAGCTGCGCGTTCAGTTCCCCGACTGGAGCACCGCTGAGAGCGCCGGCGCGGCGCGGCTCGGGCCGGGCCTGGACCAGCTCCAAGCCAGTGGAGCCGTGGCCGGATGGTGGTTCCTGCGCAAGCACCCCTGCTGGCGGGTTCGCCTGCGCGGCGCGGACACCGCAGAAGTGGACGGGGTGTTCGACGAGCTGACCGCAGCCGGGGTGCTCACCCGCTGGTGGCCGACCGTGTACGAGCCCGAAACCACCGCCTTCGGCGGCCCGGCCGGAATGTGCGCCGCCCACGACCTGTTCTGCGCCGACAGCCGCGGCGTGCTGAACTACGCCCGCCAGAGCGCACCGGGCCTGGGCCGCCGAGAACTGTCGGTCCTGCTGATCAGCGCCCTGCTGCGCGCGGCCGGGCTGGACCGGTTCGAATGCGGCGACGTCTTCGACCGGGTGGCCCAGCTGCGCCCCGCACCCTCGCATGCCGATGTCGCGCGCGTTGATGAACTGGCCACCAGCGTGCGCACCCTGCTGGCCGTACCCGCACAGGCCGGCAGCGCGCTGTTCGCGCCCGGCGGTCCGGTCGCGTTCGCCGCGCCCTGGATCGCCGCGTTCGAAGCCGCCGGCAGCCAGTTCGGCCACGCGGCGGCGGAGGGCAGGCTTGACCGCGGGGTGCGCGCCGTCCTCACCCACGTTCTGATCTTCCACTGGAACCGGTTCGGCCTGTCGGCCACCACTCAAAGCATCCTCGCCCGCGCAGCGACCGCAGCCCTCCTGCCTCGGAGCTGACCATGGACATCACGACGCTGAGCGCCGCCGCGCGCCGCTTCCCGCTCCTCGGCCGCCCCCGCCCGGCCTGCCCACCGCTCCCCGAGCGGGTGAAGGAGATCTGCGAGATCGCAAGCACCGCCGGACAACAAGGCGCGGACGTCATGCACCACGCGGCGCACGCCCTGAACAAGGCCGCGCTGCTGGCCAGCGACTGCGGCCTAGAGGACCTGGCCCGCGACCTGTGCTGGCAGCACATCAACCTCTACCGAGTGGCAGGCCTCCGGCTCACTGTGCGGCAGGCCAGGTACATGCTCGAACCCGTCCTCAACCTTGCCCGGCTCCAAATCCGCGCCGACGCCGGCGGGCAGGCCCTGCGACTTCTGGAAGCGATGTACCAGGCTGTCACGGCGAACACCGACCTGGTCGTCGACAGGAACACACTGCCGCTGGCCAATCTCACGGGCACGCGACAGGAGCACCGCAACCTGCGCGAATGGGTCTGGATGCACTATCTCGCGGACGGGATCCGTGCCCTGGCTCTCGCAGGCCGCTGGGACGACGCGGTCGCCCACGCCGAAGCACACCGGGGGATCGGACGGCACCTCATGGAGGGGCGGCAAGCCACGATCATCGCCCACTGCCTACACGGTGCCCTGCCAACGGCCCGCGCGGTACTGGCGGACAGTACGCCGACGCAACCGTGGGAACATCAGGTCGCTTCCTGCTTGAATGTGATGTGCGCGGACCCAAACAGGGCATCGATCAGCCAGGAAGTCGCAGCGATGGTCCGACACTTCCTCGAACAGGAGCCGGTGCCCGGCTACGCGGTCTTCCGGGCTCGGCTCGGGCTGACCGTGGTCAGCCTCGCTGGCGCCGCTGACCCGGAGGCGGCCGACGGCGTACTCGCCCGGGTGACGGCCGAGGCGATCGAGGCAGGTGATGGATACGCCGCACGCGACATGCTGGGTTATCTCAGCACCCGCACGGGCCTGACGAACATGCAGCGCGATGCGCTGTCCGAGCTGGTGACCCGCTCCGGGCTGGGATCTGGGACGCTGCCAGAGTCTCTGCTCAATTCGCTCGTCAACTCGGCGGAGGTCGCGAAAGAGGCGTTGGCCGCGTCGATGGTGCGGCCGGATCGTCCGGCCATCAGGCCATGACGAGGTCAGAGAGGTCTGAGCAGGGGGCGTCTCGGTCGTAGCCGTACCAGAGGCGGTCGGGGCGGTGCGGCAGGCTGGCTAGGTCGTGGGAGTAGGGCGGGCGGCCACACCAGCGGCAGCTGAGCGGCATGGGTGGCCGCTCAGGGTGCCAGCGGACCCGGATGACACGCGGGTTTCTGCTGAGGTTGTGCAAAGTCAGACCCCAGGGGCTGGAGTCGGTGACAACTCGGCCCAGGTAATGGTCTTGTGACGGCCGATGGTGAAGTCCCAGCACTCCGCCACCGCGTCGATTAGGCGCAGGCCCCGGCCTCGAAGATCAAGCTCGTCTAGCGACCCGGCCCAGTCCGGCAACTCCACCCCGTCCAAGGGGCGGAGCCGGGGGACGCCTTCTCCTCCGTCGTCGATCACCTCGATACGTACCCGGGTGCCGACGTGGAGGACATAAACCGTGACGGACCCGCCCGGAAGCGACGATCGCGAATGTTGAACGCTGTTGGACACCAGCTCGGAAACCACCAGCATCGCCGAGTCCAGCACCGGATCCCCGCTGAGCAGTTTCCGTATGAACGTCCGCGCCACACTCACCTGATCGGGGTTTCCGGCGAAGGTGATGAAGCCCGCGATCGTCCGCGGGGGCGGCGTCGGATCGCCCTCACGGCACCAGCCTTCGTGTCCGACCTTGTCCTCCGCGCCGATCCGGCGGGACTCACCCGAGCAGGTAGCCCGTACCGCCGGGACCAGCCCCAGGTTCTCACCGCTGCTGACAGGTGAGTGGCGCGTGAGCGGTACCTCGTTGTGGAGGCCGTTGATGCCCGCCACCTCACGTTCGAGCACTTGCAGCGCCCGCACCCCCGCGCCCAGCAGCTCGACTTGCCTGACCTCTTGTCTCACCTGCGACCTCCTTGCATTCGTGGCTGCCTTGCCGGAGTTCCGAGCAGGTGTCTTTCCACGTCCAGACGCGAGCTGATGTCACCTTGCGCCTCCACCTCAACCCCTTCCTTCATGCCGCATGCATCCGGAGAGTGTTGTTCCGGTGACCAAGAGTCTTACATGGGCTGTGAATATTTACATGGGTAATGGTGAAAGTTGGCAACGCTGGGTAGGCGTTAGGTAGCCTTCTGCAAGATTCAGTGGCATGGGGTGATCGCATGAGCATCAAGCGCGGCATGACTTTGCGTGCGCAGTGGCTGGGGCGTGAGCTCAGAGAGTTGCGAGAAGCCGCTGGGCTGACGGCCAGTGAGGTCGCTGGCTACATCGAGCGCACAGGAGCCACTGTCAGTCGATTCGAGGCCGGCCTTTACCCTGCCCGGACTTCGGATGTCCAGGTCCTGCTGAACCTCTACGGCGTAGATGATCCGCAGCGGAGGGACAACTTGGTGCGACTTGCGACCGAGGTATGGCAGACAGGGTGGTGGGAAAGCTATTCAGACGCTCTGTCTAAGAACACCATTGACTACGCCTGGATAGAGTCGCGGGCTCGACTTGTCCGCTCGTTCGATGCGTTGGTCGTCCCCGGCCTGTTACAGACCCGCGCGTACATGGAAGCGGTGATCAGCGCTGCTGATCCCGATGCGTCTGCCGAGCAGATGATGTCGTGGGTACGGTTCCGGCTCACACGTCAGCAGGTACTCACCGACCGTGAACCGCCTCACATCGAGGCCATTCTGGACGAGAGCGTCCTACATCGTGCGCCTGGGGCATTGGAGACCATGGCGTCGCAGCTTTCATACCTGATAGACCTGGCCGAACGCCCCACCGTCGACATCCGAGTGCTGCCTTTCGCGTCCGGAGCACATGCCAGTCCTGAAGGCGCCTTTATGATCTTCGAGTTGCCGTCACCTTACCCGGATGTCGCTTTCGTAGACACTCCCGCAGGCGGCATCTATGTTGAAACGCGGGGCGTACAACGGCTTGAGACGAAATATCGGCACATCAGGCGCAGAGCGTTGGACCCGGATGAATCTGTCGGGCTGATCCGAGCCGCTGCGGACAGGTACGCATAGACCCCCTAACTAGTAGGAGAGAGCATGTCGACTGAGTCACGGGCTGAGGTTGCGTGGCACATCAGTAGTTTCAGTCCCAATGGGGGTGGTGACTGTGTTGAAGCCGGTCCCGTTCTCGACGGGAGTGGGCGGATCGCCGTACGGCACAGTCATCAGCCCGATGGTCCAGCCATCCTCTACACCCAGTCCGAGTGGAAGGCATTCCTCGCAGGTGTCCGCATCGGCGAGTTCGACTTCTAAGCGTGCTTATCCGTTCGGTGTGGCCGCCCTTGGTCAGCGTCTTTCGAGGAAGGTGGCCTCCTGCTGAGCGCCGCCGCGAGGCCTGGTGGAGGTCACAGGGCCCTGCGGAGCCATTCTTCGACGCCGGCGACGTGAACGGTGGCCCAGGCGCGGGCGACGTCGGGCTGGTGGCCGGCGATCGCCTCGTAGATCGCCATGTGCTGCTCCCTGGTCTTCACGGTGGCCCCCTCCTGGGTGAGGCCCCGCCAGATGCGCGCCCGGGTGGTGGGACCCGACAGGCTCTCGATCAGCGAGCAGAGCACGGTGTTGCCCGACCCCTTGGCGATGGCCTGGTGGAAGTCGAGATCGTTGGCCACGAGCTGCTCGATGTTGGGGTCCTCCGGCAGGGCCTCAAGGATCATCCGCAGTTCCTCGACGCCCTCCGGGCTCATGTTGGCCGCGGCCATCGCCGTCGCCGACGGCTCCAGGATGCGGCGGACCTGGAAGAACTCCAGCACGGTGTCGTCGCGGTGGAAGTCGACCACGAACGAGAGGGCGTCGAGGAGCAGCCGGGGCTCAAGGCTCGTGACGTACGTGCCGTCGCCCTGGCGCACGTCCAGCACGTTGATCAGCGCCAACGCGCGCACGGCCTCGCGGAGCGAGTTGCGGGAAAGGCCGAGCCGTTCGGCGAGGTCGGCCTCCTTCGGCAGCCTCGCGCCGGGGGCGAGCTCACCCGAGACGATCATTCCCTTGATCTTGTCGATCGCCGCGTCCGTGACCGCCACGGAGTCACCACCCCTAGAGTTGCGCAGTTCAAGCCCATACATCCGATGTCTAGGAGTGTATGCCGTCAGTGTGTCGCGGCTGTGAACCGTACGGGATCGCCGGGAGCACCAGGCTCGCGACGGATCAGGCCGCGGACCTCCAGCGTGCGCAGGTGCGCGGCCGCCTCGCCCGCCGCCATGCCGCGCTGCATGGGCGCGAGGTCGGCCCAGGGGCGATTCCAGGTCATCCGCTCGGCGACGTCCCAGATGGTCGGTGAGGCCGGGGAGAGCCCGGCCAGCAGCTCGCGCACCTGGACCAGCTTGTCCTCATGGTGGGCGCGGATCTCGGCCGCGCGCGTGCCGACGTCGGGGAACGTCCACTCATGGGCGGGAAGGGCCTCGGCGCTCCCGAGGCCGCCCACGCGCTCCAGGGAGGTCAGGAAGTCGCCCAGCGGGTCGACGTCGCTCCTGTCGTACGGATAAATCCCGATATGGGGGGTGATGCCAGGCAGAACGTGGTCCCCGGTGAAGAGCCGGTCCGCGTCCTCCAGGTGCAGGCAGACGTGGCCGGGTGTGTGTCCGGGGGTCCAGACCGTACGGAGCCTGCGGCCGGGCAGGTCGATCAGGTCGCCGTCCCTGAGCTCCAGGTCGGGTACGGCGGGTGGGTCGGGACGGCCGGACAGGGCCACCGCGTCCGCGTCCGATCCCGCGCCCGCCCGGCGCATCATGTCGGCCTGGAAGTTGCGGTGTGACCCCTCGGCCAGCTCGTGGATCAGCCGTACGAGCGCGGCGTCCGCCTCGTGCATGGCGATCCAGCCGCCGGACTCCTCGCGCACCCGCCCGGCGAGCCCCGCGTGGTCGGGGTGGTGGTGCGTGACGACCACCCCGCGCACCGTGCGGACGTCGATGCCCAGGGTGGCGAGCCCGTCCCGGAGCGCCAGCCAGGCGTCCTCGTGGTTCCACCCGGCGTCGACCAGCACCGGCCCGGCCGGGGACTCGACGGCGTACACCAGCGTGTACCCGAGGGGGTTGCCGGGGATCGGCACCGGGACGCTCCACACCCCGCCGCCGAGGTCGGCGGGCCGCTGCGCGCTGTACGGCCTGCGGCGCGTCTTCACACGCGCTCAAGAACGGTCGCGGTCGCGAGGGCGCCTCCGGCGCACATCGAGACCAGGGCGGTCGAGGTGTCGGATCTCTCCAGCTCGTGGAGGGCCGTGGTGATCAGGCGCGAGCCCGTCGCGCCCACCGGATGGCCGAGCGCGATGGCCCCGCCGCTCACGTTGACGTGGTCCATGTCAGGCTGGTGGACACTCGCCCACGACAGCACGACGGCGGCGAACGCCTCGTTCACCTCGAACCTGTCGATGTCGGCCACCTTCATGCCCGACATGGCCAGCGCCTTGGCGGTCGCGTCCACCGGCCCGTCCAGGTGGTAGTACGGCTCGGCGCCGACCAGGGCCTGGGCCAGGATGCGGGCGCGCGGGCGCAGGCCCTGCCGGGCGGCGGCCTCCTCGCTCATCAGCAGCACGGCCGCCGCGCCGTCGGAGATCTGGGACGACGTGCCCGCGGTGTGTAACGCGTTCTCGCCGAGCACCGGCTTCAGCCTGGCGAGCCCCTCGGCCGTGGTCTCGCGCAGGCCCTGGTCCCTCGCGACCGTACGGCTCTCACCCGTCGGCCGTCCGTCGTCGTCCAGCACGGGGGCGGCAACCGGGATGATCTCGCGCTCGAACCGGCCGTCGGCCCACGCCTTGGCCGCGAGCCGCTGTGACCGCGCGCCGAACGCGTCGAGCCGCTCGCGCGTGAGCCCCCGGCGCTTCGCGATGCGCTCGGCCGCGTTGAACTGGTCGGGCATGTCGATCGACCAGTCGTCAGGCCGGGGCTTGGCGGGGAGCACGTTGCTGCCGAGCGGCTGGCGGCTCATGGCCTCGACGCCGCAGGCCACGCCGGCGTCGATGACGCCCGCCTGGATGAGCGCCGCGACCAGGTGGACGGCCTGCTGGGACGAGCCGCACTGGGCGTCCACGGTCGTCACGCCCGTCTGGTACGGCAGGCCCGCGTACAGCCAGGCGTAGCGGCCGATGTGCCCGCCCTGCTCGCCCGCCTGGGTCACGCACCCGGCGAACGCCTGGCCGATGGTCGAGGGGTCGACGCCGGACTTCTCGACCACGCCTCTCATGGCCGTCGCGAGCAGCACCTGCGGTTTGAGCCCCGAAAGCCAGCCGGCGCGCTTGCCGATCGGGGTGCGTACGGCCTCGACGATCACCGGCGTGCCCATGCGGGCCTCCTCAACGTCCGAACGTTGTTCTAGCCGAGACTGTAACGGGTTCTATTTTGACGTGGAAGTCCCCGGTGGCGGGGCTCAGCGGCCGAAGTCGCTGAGCAGGCGCCCGGCGGCGATCTCGATGCGGCGCTGGATCTGCTCGTAGGTGCGGCGGCCGCGCAGCATTTCGAGCAGCTCGTGCACCCAGATGCTCGCCAGCGAGCCCGCCAGGGCGAACTCCTCCTCGGTCGCCGACTGCGCGGTGAGGCCGTTGCCCGACACGCGCAGGAGCAGGCCGGCCATGCGGTCGCCGAAGGGGGTGTCGACCTCGGCCATGATCAGTGAACGGATCAGCGCGTCGGCCAGCTCGGGCTCGCGCATGAGACCGCGGGTCGCCCGCATGAGCACGTCGACGGCCCTGCCCGCGGGGGAGGCCGCGCTCGGCGGACGCCGCTCGATGCTGCTCTCAAGCAGGTCGAGCTCCTCGCCGACGACCGCGACCACCAGGTCCATCTTGGAGGGGAAGTAGCGGTAGAGAGTGCCGAGGGCCACCCCGGCGCGCTCGGCGACGGTCCTCATCTGCATGGCCTCCACGCCGCCGCGTGACGCGAGCGCGGCGGCGGCCTGGACGATGCGCTTGCGCCGCTGGTGCTGGCTGCGCGTGCGGACGCCGGAGGAGACCGGGGCCGCCGGAGGCGGGTGCGCCACGTGATCGTCGCCGTCGGGCCCGGTGGGCGCCGGGACGGCTGTGGTGCCGGCATGCGGAGTGCGCATAAGAACACGTTACCGGATTACTCGCAGGTAGGCCTTGTTACTCACCGGTCACAACGAATGCCGGTCTTCCATGACGTTTGTGTTGCGAGCAGATATCCGGTGGTCTCTCCGGAAATGCCCCTGGACAGATATTAGAATCTGTTCTAGTTTGCGGCTGACCAGGTCATGCCACCCCCTGGAGCGACGATGGACTTCACCCTGGACGAGACGCAGGCAGAGCTGAGGGAACTGGCCGCGCGCCTGTTCGGCCGGGAGGCCACGCAGGAGCGGCTCGCGGACCACGAGAAGGGCGGGCGGCCGTACGACGCCGGGCTCTGGGAGGGGGTGGCGCAGGCCGGGCTGATCGCCGCCTGCCTGCCCGAGGAGGCGGGTGGCGCCGGGCTGGGCGCGGTGGGGCTGGCCGTGATCCTGCGCGAGGCTGGGACGAAAGTGGTCCCGGCCCCGATCCAGGACAGCCTGGTCGCGGCGATGGTGATCGGCCGGTACGGGTCCGCGGAGCAGCGCGAGAGGCTGACCCGCCTTGCCGAGGGCGAGATCGTGCTGACCGCCGCGCTCCTGGAACCGGGGCGGGACCTCGGCGCGACGCCCCTGACGACGTCCCGGCGATCGGGCGACGGATGGGTGCTTTCCGGACGCAAGACCATGGTGTCCTACGCCGCCGAGTCCGAGGCCATCCTGGTGCCCGCCGAGACCGAGCACGGCACCGGCCTGTTCCTGGTGAGGCCCGGGGACGCGGCCGTACAGGCCGTGCCGGCCTCCACCGGAGAGCCCACGGCGGCCGTCGTCTTCGACGACGCCCCCGGTGAGCCGGTCGGCGAGCCAGGAGGCGCGGCGTACGGCACGCTGCGGCTGCTCATGCTGGTCGCGATCACCGCCAGTGCCTCCGGCGTGCTGGCGGGGGCACTGGAGCTGACGACGGAGTACATCAAGACGCGCAAGCAGTTCGGCCGCGCGCTGGCCGAGTTCCAGGCGGTGACCGTGCAGATCGCGGACGTCTACATCGCCGGGCGGGCGCTCGACGTGGCGGTCTGGTCGGGCGCGTGGCGGGTCGACGCCGGCCTCGACGAGGAGGCCGAGCTGGACCTGGCCGTCGCGGCGCACACTGTGACCGACGCCGCGCTCGCCGGCCTGTACACCTGTCAGCACCTGCACGGCGGGATCGGCCTCGACGTGACGTACCCGCTGCACCGCTACTTCGCCTGGGGCAAGCATCGTGCCCACCTTCTCGGTGGCGTGGAGGCCCGGCTCGACACGATAGGAGCGCTCGTCTGATGCTGATCGACCTCACCTCCGAGCAGAAGCGGCTCCGTGCGGAGCTGCGCGACTACTTCACCGCGTGCCTGACCGGCGAGGACCGCAGGAAGATCGCCCAGGACCCGTTCGGCCAGGCGTACATCGAGCACTGCCGCAGGCTCGGCCGCGACGGCAAGCTCGGCCTCGGCTGGCCCAAGGAGTACGGCGGCGCCGGCCTCGGGCCGCTGGAGCAGCAGATCTTCGCCAACGAGATCGCCCGCGCCGAGGTGCCGTACCCGATCATCACGCTGCAGACGGTCGGCCCCACCCTGATGCAGTACGGCACGGCGGAGCAGAAGGAGTTCTTCCTGCCGAGGATCCTCGCGGGGGAGTGCCACTTCGCCATCGGGTACAGCGAGCCGGGAGCCGGGACGGACCTCGCGTCCCTGCGCACCACGGCCGTCAGGGACGGGGACCACTACGTCGTCAACGGGCAGAAGATCTTCACCTCGGGCGCGCACTACGCCCAGTACATCTGGCTGGCCGCGCGTACGGACCCGGAGGCCAAGAAGCACCGGGGCATCTCAATGATGATCGTCGACACCACCGATCCGGGATACTCCTGGACGCCCATCATCACGATGGACGGGCGCCACCACACCAACTCGACCTACTACGCGGACGTGCGTGTGCCCGCGGACATGCTGGTCGGTGAGGAGAACAAGGGCTGGGACCTCATCGTCAACCAGCTCAACCACGAGCGGGTCACGCTCGGCCCCGCCGGGAACATCGCCCATGTGTACGACAGGTTCGTCGCGTGGGCCCGGCGCACAGGGGCGATCGAGGAGCCGGCGGTGCGGCGGGCCATCGGGCGTGTCTACGCCTACTTCCGCACCAACGAGCTGCTGAACTGGCAGGTCGCGGCCAACATGGACCTCGGCTGGCTGGGCGCCCCCGACGCCTCAGCCACCAAGATCTACGGCTCCGAGCGCATGCAGGACGTCGGCAGGATCGTCGGCGAGGTGCTCGCCCGGTACGGCGACCCGTCCGACCCGGAGACCGCCGCGTTCGTCGACGTGCTGGACCACGGGGTCAAGGGCGCGGTCGTGCTGACCTTCGGCGGCGGGGTGAACGAGGTCCAGCGCGAACTGATCGCGATGCTCGGCCTCGGCCTCCCGCGACCGCCTCGATGACGCCCTTCCCATGACCCGGCCCGAGGGCCACCGCAGCGCTGAGGAGAGACAGTGACGGTTGAGTCGAGCGTCCACGAGCGGCTGACCGCCCTGGCGGAGCGGCAGATCGCGGCGGGTGAGGTACGGGGGGTCGCCGCCACCGACCCGGTGAACCTGCCGATGATCCACCACTGGACGGACGCGATGGGGGACGCCAACCCCGTCTACACCGACGAGAAGTTCGCCGCCGGGAGCGTACACGGGGAGATCGTCGCGCCGCCCGCGATGGTCCAGGTGTGGACGATGCCGGGGCTGCGGCGCGACAAGGGCGTGGCGAGCCCGGTGGACGGCGTGCTCGCCCTGCTGGACGAGGACGGCTTCACCGGGGTCGTGGCCACCAACTGCGAGCAGACCCACCACCGCTACCTGCGGCTGGGGGAGCGGCTCACCCCCGCCACCCGGATGACGGGCCTGTCGGGCCCGAAGACCACGGCCCTCGGTGTCGGATATTTCGTGACATGGGTGGTGACCTGGTACTCCGAGGCCGAGCCGGTGGCGGAAATGATGTTCCGGGTACTGAAGTTTCGCCCCCGGGAGAAGAAAGCAGCGCCCGAAGCGCGGGAGCCGTACCCCCTGAAGCCGGCCGTCAACAGGGACACGGCGTTCTTCTGGGAGGGTGTGCGGCAAGGCGAGCTACGGATCCAGAAATGCGGCGACTGCGGCGAACCGCGGCATCCGCCGGGGCCGGTCTGCCCGTCGTGCCGGTCGGTCAACCGGTCGTACACCGTGGCGAGCGGGCTCGGCGAGGTCTACAGCTTCGTCGTCCACCACAACCCGCCCGTTCCCGGGATCCGGACGCCTTTCGTGGTGGCCGTGATCGAACTACTCGAAGGTGTGCGCATCGTCGGCAACGTCGTGGGATGCGCGCCAGAAAAGGTGGGTATCGGTATGCCGGTGCGTGTGACATACCGCGAGATGGACGACGACCTCGTCCTGCCGTTGTGGGAACCCCGGGAGCCGTGATGCGCACATTGACGGAAGACGAGATCGAGTGCGGGGCGGCGCTCCCGCTCCTGCGCGTCGAGCTGAGCCCGACGATGGTCATCTCGACGGCGCTGGCCACCATGGACTACACACCCGTACACCACGATGTGGAGATCGCGCAGGCTCAGGGCTCCAAGGACATCTTCCTGAACATCCTGACGACCATGGGGCTGGTCGAGCGCTACGTCACCGACTGGGCCGGGCCCGAGGCGCTGATCCGTGGCATCAACGTCCGGCTGGGCGTGCCCGCGTACGCGGGTGACGCGATCACCTTCAGCGGGACGGTCGCGTCGCGCGAGGGCCGCGAGGTCTCCGTCGACGTGCGCGGCACGGTCAGCCTGGGCGACCACGCCACCGGCACCGTCCGCTTCTTCCTCCCCGGCTGAGCCGCCGCCGGCGGAGACGTCGCCAGGGCTGTCACAAGGGTCGCCATCAGAAGGGCACATCACGTGTACTCGCTTTCCGGCCGTACGGCCGTCGCGGGCGTCGGCGCCACCGAGTTCTCCAAGGATTCCGGCCGTTCGGAGCTCCAGCTCGCCGCCGAGGCCGTCCTCGCCGCGCTCGACGACGCCGGGCTGTCGCCGTCCGAGGTGGACGGCCTGGTCACCTACACGCAGGACAGCAACCAGGAGATCTCGGTCGCCCGCGAGGTCGGGATCGGCGACCTGTCGTTCTTCTCCCGGGTCCACTACGGGGGAGGGGCCGCGTGCGGGACGGTCCTGCACGCCGCGATGGCCGTCACGACCGGGGTGGCGTCCACCGTCGTCTGCTACCGGGCCTTCAACGAGCGGTCCGGGCGCAGGTTCGGCCAGCCGGACGCCCGGCTCGGCGGCGAGCCCTCGTCGCAGGGCATGGAGATGAGCTGGCACGTGCCGTACGGGCTGATGACGCCGGCCGCCTGGGTCGCGATGTTCGCCCAGCGGTACATGCACACGTACGGCGCGACCTCGGAGGACTTCGGCCGGGTGGCGGTGGCGATGCGCCGCCACGCCGCCGCGAACCCGGCGGCGTGGTTCTACGAGAGGCCGATCACCCTGGAGCAGCACCAGCGGTCGAAGTGGATCGTGGAACCGCTGCACCTGCTGGACTGCTGCCAGGAGAGCGACGGGGCCGTGGCCCTGGTCGTCACCTCGGCCGAGCGGGCGAGGGACCTGCGGCGGTCCCCGGCGATCGTCACTGCCGCCGCGCAGGGGTCGGGGGCGGGGCAGATGATGATGACGAGCTTCTACCGCGATGACATGTCCGGCCTGCCGGAGATGGGGGTGGTGGGACGCGGCCTCTGGGAGATGTCGGGAATGTTGCCTGATGACATCCAGACCGCCATTCTCTACGACCACTTCACGCCATTCGTGCTGAGCCAGCTGGAGGAGCTGGGATTCTGCGGCAGGGGAGAGGCCAAGGACTTCATCGCCGGCGGCGGCATCGAGATCGACGGTCACCTGCCGGTGAACCCGCACGGCGGGCAGCTCGGCGAGGCGTACATCCACGGCATGAACGGCATCGCCGAGGCCGTGCGCCAGATCAGGGGAACGTCCGTCAACCAGGTGCCCGGCGTCCAGAACGTGTTGGTCACCGCGGGCACCGGCGTCCCGACAAGCGGCCTCATCCTCTCCCAGGACTGACCGCTCGTCCGGCGACGTCTCCCAAGGAGACGCCTCTGACGGTGAGCCCTCTGAAGGTGAGCCCTCTGACGGTGACGCCTCTGAGGGTGACGTCGGCCGGACGTCGGTCAGGGGGTGACGATCGTGGGGACCGCGAAGAACACGATCATCGCGATCGCGACGCAGAGGATGAACCCGGCCAGCTCCCAGAGCCAGTCGTAGTGGTGCTCGCCCAGCTTGATCGGCTTGGGCCGGTCGTGCCGGTGTGGCCGCGCCGCCTGCCCGGGTTCCTTCCCCGCCGCCGTGGCCCGCTTGGGCACACTCACCGCCGTGGCCGTCGGGGGCTCGGGGTCAGGGTCCGGGGTGGGCAGGCCGTCCACCACGGTCTGCTCGGCCGGCTCCGCCGGCGACGTGTCGCCGGACGCCGGGGACCCTTCGCCGGCAGCGGTCTCTGTGGACGCACTCGTCTCGGTAGAGGTAGGCGTCTCAGCGGACGTGAGCGTTTCGGCGGACGTACGTGTCTCGGCGGACGTACGTGTCTCGGCGCCGGTCGTTTCGGTGGTGGCGAAGGTGCGCCGGAGGGTGGGCCAGTTCCTGGTGGCCAGCGCCTCGCTGAAGGACGACTTCGCGGGCGCCGGGCCGCGCCCGGTATGTGACGAGCCGTCCAGGGCCGGAGCGCCGTCCTGCGGGGGAGCCGCAGGCCCCGTCGACGCCACCAGGGAGTCGGGAAAGACGGTCGGCGGATCAGACGCCGCGACCAACACGTCGGGGGCCGTCAGCACGTCCGGGACCGCCGGTACGTCCCGGACCGTCGGCTCGGGGACCGCGAGTGTCTCCGGGACTGCCAATGCCTCGGAAACCGCTCGTGTCTCTGGGACTGCCAGTGTCTCCGGGACCGTAAGGGTCTCCGGGGTTACCGGGGCGGTCAGAGGAACCGGAGCGGTCAGGGGAACCGGGGCGGCGAGAGGGGCCGGGGCGGACTTACCAGACCGGCGGCGGCGGGATCTCGGGAGACCGTTCGGTGCTCCGGGGCGTGATGCCCGGATCCTCGGCATCGGCTCGGTGGTCGCCTCGTGCCCGGATCCGCGGCCGGGCTCGGGAGGCGACAGCTCCTTGGCGGGGAAGACGCCGGTGTTGGTGATGGGATCGGGCTCGGCGAGGGGCAGCGGCCACCTGGGCGTGGTTGGCCAGAGCCGCTTGCTCGCCGATCGCGCGCCACCGCCGGCCGTACCGGTCTCTGCGGGGATCGCGCTGAGGATCGACACCCGCAGGGCCCCCGACGGCCGGCGCCAGGGCAGCCGGGCCAGGGCATCCTCGGCGGGCCCGATCGCGAGGCCCGCGTACACCTCGGCCACCTGCGGCGGCACGACGGCTCCTGACCGCGCGGCGGTCACGGCGGCGGCGAGGGAATGGGTGAACCGCTGGCGGGCGGTGAGCTCAAGCTGCTCGGCGGTGTCGGCCGCGACGTCGAGGACCCAGGCCAGCTCGGCCGTGTCCAGCCCGCAGACCGCCGACAGCAGGAGCACCTCGCGCTGGTGGGGGCGGACCTCACGTACAGCCCGCTCGACCAGCGCGGTCGCGGGGTCGGCGACGGGATCGACCGACGGCGGGACGTAGGTGACGTCGCGCCGGTAGATCTCACGGCGCGCGAGCGCGTAGAGCGCGGCGCGCGGGGGCTCCACCACCGGAACATTGGTGAGAACGGCCGTCAGTGCGTCGGCGGCGGAGGCGGTGTCGGCGAGCTGATCGTGGCAGTACGCGAACAACCCGGCGGCGTGACGGTCGTAGAGCTCGGCGACCAGCTCGCCCCTGGGGCGCTGATCGATGAGCGATGAAGTCACAACCGCTCCTCTGGAATTCTCGTGCGGGCTGGAAGGTTTGGCCTGGCTGAGGGGGATAGGGAGGGGGAGCCAATCATGCCAAGGCCCTCCCGGGGAGTCGCACTAATCGATGCCACTTTGATAGATATCGCGAAAGTACCAGGAAGAAGCGGCCGGACAGCGAACATTCGAACCTTTCTGAAATGCTGACAAGTCGGTATGACGGTTGTCTTGGGACAGATTGCTGAAGATCCCCATAGGGTGTGTCGGGAAAGATCAAGTGGACCTGCGGTCGGACCGTCACCTACCGTGGGGGCTGCCGAGCGGGTGGTAGCTGCGCGCAGCCGACTCGACGATTCCGGGCCACGCGGTCCCGGCCGAGAAGCACGAGGTCGTGCGTGATCACATTTGAAGGCGTAACCAAGCGCTATGGCGACGGCACGGTAGCCGTCGACAACCTCAACCTCCAGGTTCCCACCGGGGCCATAACCGTCTTCGTGGGGCCGTCCGGCTGCGGTAAGACCACGTCGTTGCGCATGATCAACCGCATGATCGACGCGACCGAGGGGCGCATCCTCCTCGACGACCAGGACATCCGGAAGATCGACCCGCCGACCCTGCGCAGGGGCATCGGCTACGTCATCCAGCAGTCCGGCCTGTTCCCGCACCGCAAGATCGTGGACAACGTCGCCACCGTGCCCTACCTGCTCGGATGGGACAAGAAGAAGGCGCGCGAGCGGGCGATGGAGCTTCTTGAGCGCGTCGGGCTCGACACCAAGCTGGCCGGGCGCTACCCCTTCCAGCTCTCCGGCGGCCAGCAGCAGAGGGTCGGGGTGGCGAGGGCCCTCGCGGCCGACCCACCGGTGCTGCTCATGGACGAGCCGTTCAGCGCTGTGGACCCCGTCGTGCGCACCAGCCTGCAGGACGAGCTGCTCCGGCTCCAGGCCGAGCTCCAGAAGACGATCGTGTTCGTGACCCACGACATCGACGAGGCGATCAAGCTGGGCGACACCGTCGCGGTGCTGCGCGTCGGCGGTCACCTGGCGCAGATCGCCGACCCCGCGACCCTGCTCGCCGAGCCCGCCGACGCCTTCGTCGAGGGGTTCCTTGGCAAGGACCGCGGCATCCGGCGCCTGTCCTTCGTCCCGGCCAGCGGCATCGAGGTGCGGTCCGAGCCCGGTGTGGCCGGCTGGTCGGTGGTCCTGGACGACGACAACCGGCCGACCGGGTGGCGTGCGGACGGCGCCGGCGGCGTGAACGGGCTCCAGCCGTTCGGGACCTTCGACCTGAAGAAGGACTCCTTGCGCGCCGCGCTCGACGCGGCGCTGCTCGCGCCGTCCGGCTGCGCGATCGCGGTGGACGGCGACGGCAGGTTCGCCGGGGTCGTCACCAGGGACGCGCTCGACGCGGCCCTCATCCGGAGCACGGGGGTGGCCGATGGGTGACGGCGAGCCGCTGGTCCGCTGGGACTGGATCGGCCGCAACTGGCCCAGCATCCAGACGCTGCTCGTCGACCACGTCGTCATGGCGGTCGTGCCGGTGCTGCTGGGGCTGGTCATCGCCCTGCCCCTGGGCCTCGCGAGCGCGCGCTGGCGCGTGCTCTACCAGCCCACGGTCGGCCTGATGAACGTCGTCTACTCGCTGCCCTCGCTGGCCGTCTTCATCGTGCTGATCCCGCTGACCGGGCTGGCGGAGCGGGCCACGGTGATCATCCCCTTGACCTTCTACTCCCTCGCTGTGCTGATCCCGTCGGTGGTGGACGGGCTCGGGGCGGTGCCCGACCACGTGCGCCAGTCGGCCGTGGCGATGGGCTTCGGGCCGTTGCGGCGGCTGCTGCAGGTCGAGCTGCCCATCGCGGTGCCCGTCGTGCTCGCCGGCCTGCGGGTGGCGACGGTGTCCAGCATCAGCCTCGTCAGCGTCGGCGCGCTGGTCGGGCGGGGCGGGCTCGGCTACCTGTTCATCGACGGATGGCAGCGCCAGTTCTACACGCCGATCGTGGTGGGCATCGTGCTGGTCGTGGCGCTCGCCGTGCTCGCCGACGGCCTCATCGTCCTCGCGCAACGCCTGCTGACCCCCTGGGCCCGTGCGAGGAGGACGACATGAACTGGCTGATCGACTTCTTCGGCGACGCGGCGAACTGGTCGGGTCCCGGGGGCATCCCCACCCGGCTCCTGGAGCACATCGAGTTCTCCGTGGTGGCGCTGTTCCTGTCGATGGTCGTCGCGATCCCGCTCGGCCTGCTGATCGGGCACACCCGGCGGGGCGCCGTCCTCGTCGTGGTCGCCGCGAACGCCGCCCGCGCGCTGCCCACCCTGGGCCTCGTGGTGCTGATCGTGCTGCTGGCCGGGGTCGGCACGACCTGGCCCGTGCTGATCCCCCTGGTGGCCCTCGCGATCCCCCCGATCCTGGTCAACACCTACGAGGGCATCCGGGGCGTCGACGAGGACCTGCGCGACGCGGCGTACGGCATGGGCCTGCGCGGCCGCCAGGTGCTGACGAAGGTGCTCGTCCCGGTGGCGTCGCCGCTGATCCTGCTCGGCCTGCGCGTCGCGGCGATCCAGGTGGTCGCGACGGCCACCGTCGCCGCGTACGTCGGCCTGGGCGGGCTCGGCCGTTACATCATCGACGGGCTGGCGACCAAGGACTTCCCGAGCACGATCGGGGGAGCGGTCCTCGTCGCCGTGCTGGCGTTGATCGTGCAGCTCGCCTTCTCGCTGCTGCAGCGCGTGGTGGTCTCCCCCGGGGTGAGCCAGCGCGTGAGGGTCCGCTAATCTCTACATTACCCCCTGATTTGGAAGGGAATTAAATGAGGCGAATGATCACCACCGCGGCGGTCGCTCTGACCGCGGTGTTCACCCTAGGCGCGTGTGGTGGCGGGGACCCGCTCGACACGACCAGCAGCGTCAGCGCGGCCCCCAGCGCGTCCGGTTCCGGTGGCGGCTCCAAGGTCGTCATCGGTTCCGCCAACTTCCCCGAGAACGTCCTGCTCGCCTCGATCTACTCCCAGGCCCTCACGGCCAAGGGCGTGCAGGTGGAGGAGAAGTTCAACATCGGCAGCCGTGAGGTCTACTACGACCAGATCAAGACCGGCGCGCTGACCGTGCTTCCCGAGTACAACGGCGGCCTGCTCAGCTTCATCGACCCCAAGAGCACCGCGGCCAGCACCGATGACGTCAACACCGAGCTCAAGTCGAAGCTCCCCGCCGAGCTGGAGCTCCTCGACTCCTCGACCGCCCAGGACAACGACTCATTGACGGTCTCCAAGGAGACCGCCACGAAGAACAACCTGACGACCATCGAGGACCTGGCCAAGGTCGCCAAGGACTTCGTCGTGGGCGGCCCGCCCGAGTTCAAGAAGCGCCGCGAGGCCCAGTTCAAGGACGTGTACGGTCTCACGTTCAAGGAGTGGAAGCCGACCGACGCGACCACGGCCGACGCGCTCAAGAGCGGCACGATCCAGGTCGGCAACGTCTTCACCACCGACCCCAAGCTGCTGATCAACGGTCTTGTGTCGCTCCAGGACCCGAAGAACGTCTTCAGCGCCCAGAACGTCACGCCGCTGATCAACAAGGCCGGCGCCGACGACACCGTGCGCACGACCCTGAACGCCATCTCCGCCAAGCTCGACACGAACGCGCTGGTCGACCTGATGAAGCGCGTCGCCGTCGACAAGGACGACCCGCCCGCGGTCGCCAAGGACTGGCTCACCCAGAACGGTCTCGTCTGACCTCGCCGAGGCCCGCCACGACGCGAGCCGGGGCCCGCACCGTGAAGGTGCGGACCCCGGCTTTCTGTTCAGTAGAGGCGGTTCATCAGTAGAGGCGGTTCTCAGGCACGGGCAGGTTCTGCTGCTGCGGGCCGTGCCACTTGACCTTGTCCTTCGCCAGGTCGAGCAGCAGGGAGCCGAGGGCGAGCGGGAACTGCACCTTGCTCTTGCTGAGGTCGATGGTGACGTTCGCGCCTGTGGCCCTCTCGCCGCTGTAGGTCGAGTCGGTTCCGGCGATCACGAAGCCCAGGCGGTGACCCTTCTTGAAGACGTAGTCCTGCGGCAGGGTCTCCCACTTGACCGTGCCGTACTCACCCGGGGTCATCGGTGAGGACGTACTGAGCGAGTCGCGGTTCTGCACGTCGATCCAGCCGCGTGCCACGATCTCCAGCGGGCGGGTGGCGAGGTTGTTGACGACCTTCCTGTAGCAGCCGTCGTCGGAGGCCGTGCTCTCGCCGTGGCAGGTCTCCTCGGTCAGGGTCGTCACACCCTGCCCTCGGCGCCAGTCGATCCGGGTGTCCTCGCCGAAGTCGACGATGAGCGCGGTCAGGTTCGACGTGGGCTTGTCGAGGGCGACGCGCAGGTCCACGACGGGCGTACCGGACAGGCGCAGGTCCACCGGCAGCGCACCGGTGGTGTACGCCACCCGTCCCGGCTTGTCGGTGCCGACGTCGGCCACCATCGCGTCCTCGGACTGGCGGACGTCGGTGAACGTGGCCGTCGTGTTCTTCTTGGCGGGGAGCAGCCCGAGCGAGCCGTCCGCCGCGGGGTGGAGGGGGATCTTCACGGCGAGCGGCGCGGGCCAGTCGGGCTGGGTGATCCAGCCGGTCGGGGTGGTCTGCACGTCGGCGCGGGGCTCGCGCATGATGCCGTTCTGCACGCCGAGCAACCAGAAGTCGAACCAGCGGTGCAGCGTGTCGACCCACAGGTCGCGGCGTCCGTCGAAGTCGAAGGGATCCACGTGCTGGTACTGCCCGACCCAGATCTTCCGGGGCACCTTCCTGTCGGCCAGGGCCTGCCACCACTTGGAGAAGTTGTCCGGCTTGACGTTCAGGT
The DNA here is from genome assembly GCF_040649355.1 of Sphaerisporangium sp. NPDC049002. Taxonomy (NCBI): domain Bacteria; kingdom Bacillati; phylum Actinomycetota; class Actinomycetes; order Streptosporangiales; family Streptosporangiaceae; genus Sphaerisporangium; species Sphaerisporangium sp. NPDC049002. Next base: position 45,040 of record NZ_JBEZFH010000011.1, read on the forward strand.
CGTTGACCGTGTGCACGGCGAAGACGCTGGCGTGCACCTTGGAGGCGTCGGCCAGCGAGCCGGCGATGTAGTCGCGCTCGGCCCAGAAGGCGACCCGGACCCGGTCCAGGTTCCCGTCGGAGTCGCTGTCGACGCTCGACTCGACGTACACGTGCTCGCGGACGGCGTCGGCGTAGGAGAAGACCGGTTGGGTCCGTCCCTGCGCGATGGTGATGGAGGGGTCGGCACTCGCCTGGGCCGGCGTGGCGACCACCACGACCAGGGCGAGGGAGGCAAGGACTGCTCGTAGCTGGGGCACTCGAAGTCTCCTGGGGGTGTGGGGAAACACCCACAATCTCCACGAGTGTCCATAAAGCCAGCAAGATCCCTTTATGCGTTCGACATCACCTTGGTCCTGGTATGTGATATATCATTCGCCTGCCCGCGAGCTGCCGTGGTGCCTTCTTCACGGTGATGGGGACCTGTCGCCTTGCGCGATTCAGGTTGAAAACGGGCGGTGTTAGCCTGGCTGTCGAAGCCCCTCGACGATCACCGCCTGCCCTCCCACCCTGGACGCGTTCACAATGAATCGCATTCGCGCCACCACGATGGCCGCGGCCATGACCGTCCTGACCCTCGCCGGGTGCTCCCCGACGCCGGGCGAACAACCCCCGGCACCGCCGACGTCGAGCGGTGAAACTCCCGCACCCGCGACATCGAGCGGGGAAAGCCCCGCACCCGCGACATCGAGCGGGGGGACCCCGGGGCCGGTGACATCGAGCGGGGAAAGCCCCGCATCTGAGGGCGGGGAAAGCCCGCGACCCGCGACCGGTCGCCAGATGGTCGCGCTGTGGAACACCTACGGCGGGTTCGCCGGGAACCGAATGAGTAAGAGCGATCCCCCCGCCCTCGCCGTCTTCGGCGACGGCCTGGTGGTCGCCGACGCCGACCGCGGCCTTTCCCTGAAGGCGAGCGAACTCACCGATCTCCTCCGCGCGCTCCGCGCGGACCTGGCCTCACAACCCGCCACCGCCGACCCGGCCGGGGTGTCCCAGATCGCCGACGCCCGCACTGTCGTGCTGGGCGTCCAGGTCGACGGTGCGATGCATACGGTGACCGCGTACGCCCTCGACGAGACCCGCTCCGATCGCGGCTATGCCGATGGGCTGTACGACGCGCGTGACCTGCTGGGCGCGCTGGCCGACCGGGTGAACCGCGAGGGAAGCCCCTACACGACCGACCGGGTACGCCTGATCGCGCAGCCCCGCCCCGGGCAGACCGGCGAGAAGTGGCCCTCCTCGATTCCGGAGCCGTCCGCCTCGGACGAGGGCGGCTTCGAGAAGATCCTGAAAGGCACCCAGGCGGCGGACGCCCGCCGCGTGTTCACACGCGCGCGGCAAGCCGGAGCCTGGCCCGTCTACCGCGACCACCAGGGCCGCCCCTTCGCCGTCACCTGGCGATACGTACTGCCCTCAGAGTGACACGACCGACGGTGCCCCCGTACGCCGGCATGGTCCACGGCGACCAGGTGAGCCTGGCAGTTTCGTCACCGCCGTTCGAGAGCATCTCGTACGGCGGGCCATTCCTCCTATATGACGCGCCTTCCACGTCGAGCCGTTGATCGCTCCCCCTGTTCGCCTTGATCACCATCACAACGGGCACGCCACGGGCGTGCTGAGACGTTCTTCTGCCGTCTGATCGACCCAACAAGCCTGGTTGTGTCTGACATAATATGGGTATGAAGAAGTTGCGCTTCTACCGGTCGGCACGGAAGCACCGCATCGGGCGGGCGCATGCCCTTCATGTGATCCGGTCTGGACCGCCGGCTATCGTTCCGGCAGCCGACCCGGGCCTAGAGGACCGATGGGTGTGGATCGGCCAGGACGATCGGGGCATCGAACTGGAAGTGATCGGCATCCTCACGGACAAGTACCTAGTGATCATCCATGTGATGCCGACCGCGCTGAGGAGGAAGAAGCCATGACCGAGCACGAGGCAGCCTGGCCACCCGAAGACATCGAACTGGTCCTGGACCACGACTCCGAAATCGACAGTGACCTCGAAGAGATCTACGACAGCAAGGGCAACCGGATCACCGACGAGTACGTTGATGACGCGATCGCTGACGTTCACCGGGCGATCGACGAGGGTCGTGTGCCCGTACCGACCGGTCGTGGCGGGCGTCCGTCACTGACGGGCGAGGGCACGCACTCACCGAAGGTCTCGTTCCGGGTACCCGAGGAATTGCGCGAACGCGCGAAGGCTCGCGCCGAAAAAGAGGGCAAGACGGTCTCCGCGCTGGCTCGAGAAGCCTTCGAGCAGTTCCTCAGGGCAGGTTGACTTTCAGACCTCAGAGCGGCTCGGTCGATGGCGGAAAGGCTATCGACTGAGCTGGCTTTGGAGCCCTCGGCGCATTGACTCCAGCTCTGTGGCGACCTGGTCTACCTCAGTCGGCCGGTGGGCCGTCCAAAATGACTCGCCGAACCAACGATCAAAGACCGCGGCGACGACACTCTGCGGTGATCACTTCGTTTCCTCGTACCAACACGACGAGGTCTTGTATCTCCGAGTCGTGCTCGTCAAGAGGCGCACCGTCCTCCAGCAACCCCTCAGGTCAAACAGATTGATTAGTCGCCGGACTGATTCACACAACGGGTCATCGTCCACCTACTCGTGGCCGCATGCATGCTACGAGAACATCCCCAGCACGTAGCTCCGGACTTTCCGGCATGAGGCTGTTCTGTACGACCCGATCCGCGGCTCCGGAGGCGGGGCGGCGCGCTGGGGTGATCGGTGGTAGGAGTGGGGGCCATGAACGAGTTCACGGAGGCGATGAGGCAGCTCGTCGCGGGGGTGGCCGTGGTCACCGTGCACGATGAGCGCGATGACATCGGCACGACGGTCACCACCTTCTCCTCCCTGTCGGCCGATCCGCCGATGGTCATGCTGAGCCTCATCTCCTCCGGCTACCTCTGTGAAGTACTGCTCCGCCAGGACCTCTGGGCGGCGAGCCTGCTGTCCGGCGGCCAGGCCGTGATCGCCAGCCGGTTCGCCACTCCGGGCCGTCCCAGCGCGCGCCTGCTGCTCGCCGGGACGCCCCACCACCGGGGCGCGCGGACCGAGGCCTTCATCGTGGACGGCGGCGTGGCCGCGCTGGAGGCCGAGACCGCCCGGGTGATCCCGGCCGGAGACCACACCCTCTTCCTCGCCCAGGTCCTCGCCGTCGACTACGTCGACCCCTCGCTCCCGCCCCTCGCACGCATGCGCGGCCGCTACCGTCCGGTCAACTGACGCGCTTCGGAACCGGTGGCTCAGGTCGCTTCCAGCGTCAGAGCGCACATGAGAAGAACCATGGTTTCGGGGCCGGGTGTTAGCTTGGCCGGGGCTCTGCCGTGAGGCGGGCGGGAGCGCGGTGCCGGACGCCGGGCGGTTCGGCTGCGACAGGTGCCGCGGTGGTCTTGGACGAGGTTCCGTGGAGGGCAAGTGGTCACACCCATCACGCGAGGCCAGTGGGACGCGGTGCGCGTGTCTCTCAGGGAAGCCGGTGGCCGGTTCGCCGAGATGGTGGCCTCCGCCCGCGAGCCGCACGCCATGGCGACTCGTGAATGGACCGTCGTGGAGAGCGCCGCCCACGTGGCCTCAATCGCCCGGTGGTACGGATCCATGCTGAGGTTCGACAACGGTCCCCACCCGTTCCCCACCATCAAGGACGCGCTGCTGGCCACCACCGTGGACACCGTCAGCGATGTCAACGACGTGGCTCTGGGGCTCTTCCCTGAGCGGGATCAGCACAGGCTGGCCCATCTGCTGCGGACCTCCATCGACGAGATCCTGCGGGTGACCGAGGGCCTCGACCCGGCGCGGCCGGTCATCTGGCTCGGCGACTCCCGGGTTCCCCTCGCCGGGGTGCTCGCCCATCTGGTGAACGAGCTGCTGGTCCACGGATGGGACATCGCCTCCGTGACGCGGACGCGCTGGGTGATGCCGCCGAGGGAGGCCGCACTCTTCTTCGACCTGTTCCTCGTCGGGATGATCCAGGGGGACGTGGGGCGGCTGCTGGACACGGGCGAGCCTGCCCTCGACCGGCGCATCGCCGTCCGGTTCCACTCCAGGTACACGACCCCCGTGACCCTGGTCCTGCGCGATGGGCGAGTGTCGATCGAACAGCCCGGCCCGGACACCGACGTCCACCTGTACTTCGATCCGGCCGCGCTCAACCTGATGCTGTTCGGCCGGATCGGGCGGACGCGAGCCGTGGTCACCGGCAAGCTGGCCGTGTGGGGCCGCCGCCCGTGGCTGCTGCCGGCGTTCCTCCGTACGGTGCGCCTGCCGACCAACGCGCGACCGCGCTCCGCTGACGAGCCCGTCGGCGCCTAGCGCGGAGGCGGCGACCTGTTTGCTCAGGGTGTCCGAGCCCCTTGATCTCGCTGAATCTGGATACCGCATCAACATCACCATCCGCTCCCTCGCCGGCTCACACCGCCGACCGGCGGAGCCCGCAGGGTTGTGATCGAGTCCGCCGTCAGCCGCCGAACCAGCCAGGGATGTCCAGGCGGAAGAAGTCGGGTGGGGTCACAAGGCGGAGGTCGGATTCGAGGGCGCGGAGGCGGTCCTCGCCGAGGGTCTCGGCCCAGCCGGCCCGGAGCTCGTCGAAGATGCGGGCTGATCGGAGGAGACTGTCGACGCCGCGCTCGGTGAGCCGTACGACCTTGCGCCGGGCGTCGTTCGGGTCGGTGCCGCGCTCGACGTAGCCGATGCGTTCGAGCGCGTCGATCGTCTTGCCCGCCGCCTGCTTGGAGACTCCGAGCCTGCGCCCCAGGTCCGCCGCCGTCATGCCACGCGTGCCGATGGCCTGCATGACGAACCCGTGCATCGGCCGCACGTCGGGGTGGCCCTGGCGCGCGAGTTCGGCATGCAACTCGTCGATGAGGACGCGGAACCCCAGGAACAGTCGCAGGGGCAGCTCGAACCCGGGAGGCGCGGGCGGCACCTCGGCCCGGGGAGGGGCGGGTGGCACCTCGGCCCGGGGGGAGGGCGACGTCTCGGCCTCCGAGGGAGCTTCGACCTTGCCGCCGGTGAGGGCCGTGGCCGATCCGGCGCGCGGGGGCTCAGTTGACACGATGGACAACCTCGTTCACTATATAGACAACCACATTGTCCATTGTAGGAGATGTTCGCGATGCCCATCATCCGCAACGCCGAAAGCCGCGTAACCGAGACCCCCAACGCCGTCATGACCACGTTCGCCTCGCCCACGCAGGGAGGGGCGGGCCTGTCCGTATGGCGCGTGGACATGCGTTCCGGTCAGACGGGCCCCCTCCACGCCTTCGACACCGAGCAGGTGTGGACGTTCCTGTCCGGAGCCACGACCGTCGTGCTCGACGGAGAGAAGCTGGACATGGAGCCGGGGGACACCCTGGTCATACCCGCCGACGTGCGCCGCCAGGTCTTCGCGGGCGAGGACGGCATGACCGCGATCGTCGCCGCGCCGGCCGGCAGCCGGGCGTACACCCCCGACGGTCCCATCGACGTCGCACCCGCGTGCGCCCTGCCCGACGGCGACAAGCTCGTGCCCGCCTGGGTGGCGTGACAAGCATCCAGGAACCACCCGTACGCCGGTCACCCGCCGCAACCGGCGCCGACTTCACAGCCCCTCACCCCGCCGTACCGGCGCCGGTTCTTGGCAGCACCGGTGGCGGATGGGGTGGGCGGGCACCGTCCTAGGCAGGCGCGGCGGGCCTGGTCAGTGGGTTGGCCGTTGGCGGAGGGGCGGGCGTCGTCTCAGGGGGGCGGCGCGGTAGGTCAGTGGATCGACCACCAGCCGGGGAGGATCAGGGGGCCGTACGCCGGGAGTCCTAGTTGGGTGGCCAGGTGGGTGAGGGGGCCCCAGGCTTCCAGGCGGATCTGGCTCAGGGCGGCGGCCTTGTCGTCGCTTGAGTCCGGCGGGCGGAGCCGCTCCAGGGGGTGCATGCGCGGATACGAGCGCACCGGGGCGTCCTTGGGCAGGTTGACCCTGCTGCGGGCCAGCGCCAGAGCGTCCTCCAGGCCGCCCAGCTCGTCGACCAGGCCACCGGCGAAGGCGTCGGCACCCGTCCAGACACGGCCGCGCGCCAGTTCGTGAGCGCGGTCGCGGTCGATGCCACGGCCCTGGGCGACCTTGCCAACGAAGTCGTCGTAGATGCGGTCGAGCCAGGCGTTGACCCGCTCCCACTGCGGCTCGGAGTAGGCCCGGCTCGGGGAGAACATCCCCGAGTTGACGCCCACGTCGACCGACTCGGAGGTGACGCCGATGCGGCCGAGCAGCTCGCCCACCGCCGGCTTGCCGCCGAACACGCCGATCGAGCCGGTCAGCGTGCCGGGCTGGGCGACGATGACGTCGGCGGCCATGGAGACGAAGTATCCGCCCGACGCGGCGAGGTCGCCCATCGAGATGATCACCGGCTTGCCTGACCTGCGGGCGAGCACGACCTCACGCCAGACGGCGTCCGAGGCGACGTACGACCCGCCGGGGCTGTCGACGCGGAACACGATCGCCTTGACGTTGTCGTCGCGGCGGGCGGCACGGAAGGCCGCGCAGATCGTGTCGGACCCCATGGCGCCCCCGCCGCCGAGCGGGCTGCGACCGCTGCGGCCGAGGCGGATCATGCCGTTGCCGTGGATGAGCGCGATGACCCGCTCGCCCGGATGCGGGAGCTTCCTGGTGAGGGCGCCCTTGGCGTACCGCGAGACGAACAGCAGCAGGTCGCCCTCGTCGCGGACCTCGTCGTACACCTCGTCGCGGTAGGCGAGCTTGTCGACCAGCCCGGCGGAAAGCGCCTCCGGCCCGATGAACGGCCCCTGGTCGATGAGCTCGCGCACGCGCTCGGGAGGCAGGCCGCGCCCGTCGGCGATGCCGGACACGATCTGCTCGATGACGGACTCGGCGATGCGGGCGGCCGACTCGCGGTGCGCCTCGGTCATGTGATCTTGGGTGAACATGTTGGCCGCGGTCTTGTACTCGTGCCGCTGGCCGATCTGGTAGTCGACACCGATCTTCGAGAGCGCGTTCTTCACGAAACGCTGCTCCATCGAGATGCCGGTGAGCCCGACGTCGCCCGACGGTTGCAGGTAGATCTTCTCGAAGGCGCTGGCCAGGTAGTACGGCACGGTGCCCGCGCCGAACTCGCCGAACGTCTCGGCGTAGGCCACCGTCAGCTTGCCGGCGGCCCGGAGCTGGACGACGGCGGTGCGCAGCTCCTGCACCATGGCCAGCCCCATGGGCCGTCCGCCGAGCTTGACGACGAGGCCCTTGACCCGGGGATCCCTGCGTGCACGGCGCAGCCCCTCCAGCACGTCGGCGAGCCGGGTCCTGCGCATGGCGAGGACGGCGCTGAGCGGATCGGACGGCGGGCCCTCCGTGAGCCCCTCGGTCAGATCCAACTCCAGAACCAGGGGGGCGGTGCGCCGCTGCCGGAACCGGTCCACCGTGTCCAAGATCGCTTTCGTCGCGTCCATAGCGACACCCTAGGCGACGTTCCGGCCCAACAGGCGCGTGCTTCCGCGTCTGGTCGCGCCGTCTTGCGCCGGCGTCAGTGCACCGAGGTCCCGGGAGCCCATCGGTGCACTGGCGTCACGGAGATTCAAGTACGGGCCGCGGCTCGTCGGCGGGGAGCGCGCTGAACGGGACGGCCTGTGCCTCCGTGGCTTCGGATGTGGTCTCCGTCAGGGGAGGGCCGGAGTAGCGGAGCCAGAGGGCGCCGAGGGGTGGGACCCGGAGACGGGTGGAGTACGGCAGGCCGTGCCAGGGCTCCTCGACGGCGTCCACGGAGCCGAGGTTGCCCACCCCGCTGCCGTAGTAGTTGTAGGCGTCGGTGTTGATCACCTCGTCCCAGCGGCCCCCGGCGGGCAGGCCGATCACGTAGTCCTCGTGCGGCTGCCCCGAGAAGTTCGCCACGCAGGCCACCATCGACCCGTCGTCGCCGTGACGCAGGAAGGAGAAGACGTTCCCCGAGGCGTCGTCGGCGTCGATCCACTGGAAGCCCCTCGGCGAGTGGTCCTGCGAGTGCAACGCGGGCGTCTCGGTGTACACGCGGTTGAGGTCGCGGACCAACTGCTGCATGCCCTGGTGGGGCTCGAAGTCGAGCAGCCACCAGTCGAGGCCGCGCTCCTCGGACCACTCGGAGCCCTGGGCGAACTCGCCGCCCATGAACAGCAGCTTCTTGCCGGGATGCGCCCACATGAACGCGAACAGGGCCCGCAGGTTGGCGAAGCGCTGCCACTCGTCGCCGGGCATCTTGCCGAGCAGCGAGCCCTTGCCGTGCACCACCTCGTCATGGGAGAGGGGCAGCACGAAGTTCTCCGAGTACGCGTACATCAGCGAGAACGTCATCTGGTGATGGTGGTACTGGCGGAACACCGGCTCGTGGTGGAGGTAGGCCAGGGTGTCGTGCATCCAGCCCATGTTCCACTTGAAGCCGAACCCGAGCCCGCCCAGGTGTACGGGCCGGGAGACGCCGGGCCACGCGGTCGACTCCTCGGCGATCGTGACGATGCCGGGCGCCTCGCGGTAGGCCACGGAGTTCATCTCCTTGAGGAACTCCACGGCGTCCAGGTTCTCGCGCCCGCCGTAGACGTTGGGCGTCCACTCGCCGTGGCGACGGGAGTAGTCCAGGTACAGCATCGAGGCCACCGCGTCCACGCGCAGGCCGTCGATGTGGAACTCCTTGAGCCAGTAGACCGCGTTCGCGACCAGGAAGTTGCGGACCTCCCGGCGGCCGAAGTCGAAGATGTACGTCCCCCATTCGGGGTGTTCGCCGCGCCTCGGGTCGGCGTGCTCGTACAGGGGCGTGCCGTCGAACCGGGCCAGCGCCCACGCGTCCATGGGGAAGTGGGCGGGCACCCAGTCGAGAAGCACGCCGATGCCGGCCTCGTGCAGCTTGTCGACGAGGTGGCGGAACTCGTCGGGGCTGCCGAAACGCGAGGTGGGTGCGTAGTAGGAGGTGACCTGGTAGCCCCAGGAGCCGCCGAACGGGTGCTCGGCCACCGGCAGGAACTCCACGTGCGTGAAGCCCATGTCCTTGACGTAGTCGACGAGCTGGGTCGCCAGCTCCTTGTAGGTCAGGCCGGGACGCCACGAGCCGAGGTGTACCTCGTAGGCGCTCATCGGCGCCCCCATCGCGTTCGTCTCGGCGCGCCGGCGCATCCACTCGTCGTCCTGCCACGTGTACGCGGACCCGTCGACGATCGACGCGGTCGCCGGCGGACGCTCGGTGCGCCGGGCCATCGGGTCGGCCTTGGACCGCCAGACGGCGTCGGCGCCCAGGATCGAGAACTTGTAGTGCTCGCCCACCCCGACACCCGGGATGAACACCTCCCACACCCCGGACCGGCCGAGGGACCGCATCGGATGGCCCGAGCCGTTCCAGTGGTTGAAGCCGCCCTCCACGCGGACGCCGAGCGCGTTCGGCGCCCAGACGGCGAAGGCCGTGCCGTCCTCGTCGTCGTGCCGCATGACCCGGGCCCCGAGCACCTCCCACAGGCGCTCGTGGCGGCCCTCGCCGATCAGGTGCAGGTCGACCTCGCCCAGGGTGGGCCAGTGCCGGTACGGATCACCCGTCTCGTACGTCTCGGCGCCCGGGTAGGTCACCCGCAGCCGGTAGGCGGGGATCTTGTCCACGCCGGGCAGCGTCACGCCGAAGACGCCGTGGGCCTCGTGGGGCATTTCGTGGGTGCTGTCCTCCAGCACCAGCTCGACTCTCTCGGCGAGTGGCTTGAGCGCCCGTACGGTCAGACCGTCGGGGGAAAGGTGCGCGCCCAGGATCGAGTGTGGATCGTGGTGCGCGCCGCCGGCCAGCCGGTTCAGGTCCAGGTCCGCGTTCATCAGATCGCTCACCGCTCCTCGGCACCGTGATTGCTTTTATGAGCTAACCCTGCCCCACATCGCGGGGCCAACCCATGTTGTTGCCCGGATCACACCATGGGGACGGCAAACGTGCACCTCGCGGGGTCACGGATGGCTGCGTCCGCCCACTTCAGGCGGTATCACCACTTCAGCACGTGGACGCTGCCCTCGGGCATGCCGACGATGATCCGGCCGATGTCGAGCTGCTCGCCGCCCGGGAACCACACGAAGAGCTGGAGGCAACGGCGGGTCTCGCAGCCGTGCCGCCGGAAGACCAGGGAACGTACGCGCAGGTCGGCGGCGGACGCCGGCGGCCTGCCCGCCGCCCTGGCGTACGCGTCGCGCACCCTCTGGCCGAGCACGGGATCGGCGAGCAGCAACTCGGCGGCTCGGGCCTCCTCCCACCTGGTGGGGGCGGGTGACGTGGCGGGATCGCCGGGGGTGGTGCTCGGGGAGGGCAGGCCCCGGGTCTCGTCCTCGCGCCGCCGGGCACGGGTCTCGTCCCGGTGGCGGGTGCCGGGATCATCCTTGTACGCGGTGTCGTGCCCGGCGCCGGCGGGTGGCGCGGGGGTCTCGTGCCGCCCCGGCCAGACCAGCGCCACCGTCATGACCGCGCCCATCACCGCGGACAGGGTGGCGCCCGCCGCCGCGAGCGTGACCGCGAGCCGCCTTCGATCCATCGACCACCGCCTTCACGCCAGGTACCCATCTGGCTACGGATCGTATCGAAGGATGAAGGCGGTGCGGTCACCGCACGGCGTGGGTGAAGGCCGCGAGCGGGATGGGGAGCCAGGCCGGGCGGTTGCGGGCCTCGTAGACCACCTCGTAGGCGGCCTTGCTCAGCTCCAGCGCGCGCAGCAGCACGGCGTCGTCGCCGCGGATCCGGCCGCCGCCCGCCGAGTACCCCGCGATGAAGGCCGCGCGGTTGCGCTCGGACCATTCGGCGGCCCGGAGCTCCAGGGACTCGGCGTCCGGGTGGTCGGACAGCAGGTGACGCGCCGCGTAGTCGAAAGACCGGAGCATGCCCGCGACGTCCCTGACCGGGGAGTCCAGGGCCCTGCGTTCGCTCAGCGGCTGGCCGGGCTCGCCCTCGAAGTCCAGGACCACCCACTCGCCGGGCGTGCGCATGACCTGGCCCAGGTGGTAGTCGCCGTGGACGCGCTGGACCATGATCGGCCGGTCGATGTCGGCCAGTAGGTCGAACGCCTCGTGGGCGACCCGCGCGTGGGCGGCGAGCTCGGGCACCTCGGCGATGGCGGCCTCCAGGCGGCGCCTGAACCCCTCGGCCATCCGCTTGACCTCGGGGGCCTCCACCACACTCGTGGGGAACGCCGCGGCCAGCTCCTTGTGCAGGTGGGCGGTGGCCATGCCGAGGCGGTGCGACTCGGCGGCGAAGTCCCCTCCCGCGTCGCCCGCCTTGGTGCCGGGGAGCGAGCCGTACAGGTCGCGCACGCTGGTGAGCGCGAGGGCCCAGCCGTCGCTGGCGGTGGGAAGGAACTCCTGGGTGAACGCGAGCGTGGTGTTCTGGCCGTCGACGTCGGCCTCGATCCAGCCGTACGGTCTGGCGATGTTGGGGGAGCCGCGCTCCGCGAGCGCGGACACCACTTCCAGCTCCGGGTTCACGCCGGGGACGAGCTTGCGGAACAGCTTGCAGATGTAGGCGTCGCCGAACACCAGCGAGGTGTTCGACTGCTCGCCGCCGAGCACGAGGCTCCGGGGCGAGGTGTCGATCTCGGTGCCCGGCATGTGGCGGAAGCGGAGCGCGCCGAGGTCGGCGTCCGCGGCGATCGCCGTGAGCAGGACGCCGGTGACCTCCGCGTCATGGACGGCGTCGTAGGCGAAGCCTTCCGCGGTCTCGCCGATCGCGACGTGCTTCAGCCGCTGGGGAAGCTCCGGGCGGAAGCCCACAAGTAGCTGGTAGCGGTCGGTGTGCGTGTCCTGCCTCACGGTGATGACCAGATGGCGCAGGCAGACTCGATCGCCGGCCGAAGGCCTCGCCGAGTCTTCCGTGGTCCTGGAGGAACCCGCCACATCGCTGTGGAAGGATTCTGCAGGACCACGAAGGGGTAGCGGGGTGGCGGCCTCGACGGCCAGGTCGGTGATCGCGCGGCCCTTGCCGGCGAACCACCGCTGATGGGTGATCCAGCCGGCAAGTAGCTCTTCGAGAGTATGTGTCACGTCTCCTCGGCTGCTGCGCTCGTGGGCGGAAGGGTGAACCAATAGAACCCATGCCCAGGAAGCGTCAAAAGATACGGAAGCTCGCCGATCGGTGGAAATGGAACCCCACCGGTGCACTCCACGGGCGTGACGCTCTCGAACCTGCGCAGGTCCAGCTCCACCGGCTGGGGGAAGCGGGACAGGTTGTTGACGCACAGGACCCTGTCGTCGCCGAGCTCGCGGACGAACGCGAGGACGCTCGGGTTGGAGGAGTTGAGCTCGGTGAACTCGCCCAGCCCGAAGACGGGGTGCCGCTTCCTGATCTCGATCATCTTCTTGGTGAAGTGAAGGAGTGAGCCCGGATTCTTCTGCTGCGCCTCCACGTTGAGCGCCTGGTACCCGTAGATCGGGTCCATGATCACCGGGAGGTAGAGGCGGCCGGGGTCGCAGTCGGAGAAGCCCGCGTTGCGGTCGGGCGTCCACTGCATCGGCGTGCGGACGCCGTCGCGGTCACCCAGCCAGATGTTGTCGCCCATGCCGATCTCGTCGCCGTAGTAGAGCACGGGGCTCCCCGGCAGGCTCATGAGGAGGGCGGTGAACAGCTCGATCTGGTTGCGGTCGTTCTCCAGGAGCGGGGCCAGGCGGCGGCGGATGCCGACGTTGGCCCGCATGCGCGGGTCCTTGGCGTACTCGGTGTACATGTAGTCGCGCTCTTCGTCGGTCACCATCTCGAGCGTGAGCTCGTCGTGGTTGCGCAGGAAGATGCCCCACTGGCAGTTCTCGGGGATCTTCGGCGTCTGGGCCATGATCTCCGAGATCGGGTAGCGGGTCTCACGGCGCACGGCCATGAAGATGCGCGGCATCAGCGGGAAGTGGAAGGCCATGTGGCATTCGTCCCCGCCGGTCACCGGGTCGCCGAAGTACTCGACGACGTCGGCCGGCCACTGGTTGGCCTCGGCGAGCAGCACGCGGTCGGGGTAGAGGCGGTCGACCTCGCTCCTTACCCGCTTGAGGTACTCGTGGGTCTGCGGGAGGTTCTCGCAGTTGGTCCCCTCCTGCTCGAACAGGTAAGGGATGGCGTCCATCCGGAACCCGTCGATGCCGAGGTCCAGCCAGAAGCGCAGGACCTCCAGCATGGCCTCCTGGACGTCCGGGTTCTCGTAGTTGAGGTCCGGCTGGTGGTGGAAGAACCGGTGCCAGTAGTACTGCCCGCGGACCGGGTCGTACGTCCAGTTGGACGTCTCGGTGTCGATGAAGATGATCCGCGCGTCGTTGTACTGCTCGCCGTCGTCCGACCAGACGTAGAAGTCCCCGAACGGCCCGGTGGGGTCGTGCCGGGAGGCCTGGAACCACGGATGCTGGTCGCTGGTGTGGTTCATGACCAGGTCCGCGATAACCCGCATGCCGCGTTTGTGCGCTTCGTCGACGAGCTTGACGAAATCCCCGAGATCCCCGAAGTCCGGGAGAATCTTCATAAAGTCGGAAATATCGTATCCGCCGTCTTTAAGCGGGGACTCGTAGAGTGGCAGAAGCCACAGACAGTCGACGCCGAGCCACTGGAGATAATCCAGCTTGTTGATGAGGCCGCGGATGTCTCCGGTACCGTCCCCGTTCGAATCCGCGAATCCTCGGATGAGGACTTCGTAGAAAACGGCGCGTTTGTACCAGTGTGGATCGCGCGGCTTTTCGTGTGTGAAGGTGTTCGGGACGGGCTGAGGCGTCAAGCTCACCTGTGGACTCCCCGCTGTGCTCATGCTCGCTTTTCCGCCGCTGTCGCCATGTGCCTACACCTGGCTGGTCGGCGTCGCTCGCAGTGTGAGGACGTGTGCTGGATTGATGTGCGGATCGAGGCGCACGTAGTTGGCCTGCCGCCAGTGGAACGAGTCGCCCGAGAGCTCATCGTCCACGACGAATTCGGCGCCCCAATCGAGGCCGAGGCCGGGCATGTCCAGCCTGACCGTCGCCTCGTGCGTGTTGTGCGGATCGAGATTGACGACGACCAGAACGACATCGCCTAGGCCGTGCCGTCGTGTGGACGGGTCGTAGGCGCCGGGCAGCCGCTTTGAGAAGCAGATCATGTCCGGGTGGTCGACGCTGTGGAAACGTAGGTTACGCAGTTCCTGGACCGCAGGGTGTGCTCTTCGGAACAAATTAAGTTGGGTGATGAAGGGCGCCAGGCTCCGGCCCTCGCGTTCCGCGGCGGCCCAGTCACGTGGTCTGAGCTCGAATTTCTCGCTGTGGAGATATTCCTCGCTGCCCGGTCGTACCGGGGCGTTCTCGGCGAGCTCGTAGCCCGCGTAGACCCCCCAGGAAGGTGACGCCAACGCCGCCAGCACCGCCCTGATCTTGAACGCCGGCACGCCGCCGTTCTGCAGGTACTCGTGCAGGATATCCGGGGTGTTGACGAAGAAGTTGGGCCGCAGGTAGTACGAGGTCTCGTGCGAGAGCTCGGCCAGGTACCCCTCAAGGTCGGCCTTGGAGTTCTTCCAGGTGAAGTACGTGTACGACTGGTCGAAACCGATCTTGGCCAGGCCACGCAGCATCGGGGGACGGGTGAACGCCTCCGACAGGAACAGCACGTCCGGGTCGGTGGAGTGGATGTCCGCCAGCAGTTTCTCCCAGAACCCGACCGGCTTGGTGTGCGGGTTGTCCACCCGGAAGATCCGGACGCCGTGGTCCATCCAGTGGCGGACGACCCGCCGGACCTCGGTGTAGATGCCCTTCGGGTCCTTGTCGAAGTTCAGGGGGTAGATGTCCTGATACTTCTTCGGCGGGTTCTCCGCGTACGCGATGGAGCCGTCGGCCCTGATCGTGAACCACTCGGGGTGGTCCTTGACCCACGGGTGGTCGGGGGAGCACTGCAGGGCCAGGTCGAGCGCGATCTCCAGGCCCAGCTCACGGGCCCGCCGCACGAAGACGTCGAAGTCCTCGAAGGTGCCCAGATCAGGATGGATCGCGTCGTGCCCGCCGTCCTCGGAGCCGATCGCCCAGGGGGAGCCCACGTCGTACGGCTCGGGGTGCAGGGTGTTGTTGCGTCCCTTGCGGAAGGTCTCGCCGATGGGGTGGATCGGAGGCAGGTAGACGACGTCGAAGCCCATGCCGGCCACGGCCGGCAACCGCTCGGCCGCCGTCCGGAAATTTCCGGACTTGGGGATGGCGCCCTCTTCGAGGACGGCCCCCTCGGACCTGGGGAAGAACTCGTACCAGGAGCCGAACAGGGCCCGCCTCCGGTCGACCCGGATGCGGTACCTCGGCGCCCTGGTCACCAGATCGCGGAGCGGGTGGGAGGCGAGCACGCTCGCGGTCTCGGGGAGCTGCGCCAGGGCCAGCCTGGCCCGGGGATCGAGGTCGTCGTCCCGCAGCCGGTCGGCCACCGCCTGGAGCGCGGCCCGGTGCGTGCAGTTGTCGCAGCCGGTCGGGCGCACGGCCTTCGCGGCGCGCGCGAATATGCGCGCCCCCTCCTCGCACATCAGGTCGGTGTCGATGCCACGGGGGATCTTGATCCCGGCGTCGTGCAGCCAGGTGGCGACAGGGTCGCTCCAGGCTTCGACGCGGAAGTGCCAGTTACCCTCCGTGGGCAGCGTGACCTCCGCGGCCCACCGGTCGGTGCCGGGCTCGACCTCGCGCATGGCCGTGAGCCGCTGGCGCTTGCCGTCGGGATCGACCAGCACGACTCCGGCCGCCACCGCGTCGTGTCCCTCGCGGAACACGGTGGCGCTGATCCTGAAGGTCTCGCCCGCCGCTGCCTTCGCGGGCCACCGCCCGCACTCGACAACAGGGTAAATTTCCTGTATTGGGATTCGTCCGATCATCGCGTCTCAAGGTAGCGGCGACGCACCGGGCGCCGCCGGGAATTGTGAGGGCAAGGAGTGATCTTTGCTTTCAAGTAGGTCCCGGCTTGATGCCGGTGTATGGGTAGGCGCGGTCGTATTCACCCCCGGCGTGACGGATGTCATCTCGGGGGATCGGAGGTGGATCCTGAGGCTCTTACATGGGACTGCCCCCATAGTCCCTCTTCAAGCCTGCCCAAGGGAAGTTAGGGGTGCCCCGGACGGCTTATGTCCCTGAGAGTTGCCATCTGAGGGGGGGAGTCGTTCATGATCAAGTTGAGATCACATTGACCGGTCCGCTTTAGTGATGTTTGAGCATGTAGGGGAGTGGTGAGAGCGAAACGCATGAGATCTGGTAGGCGCACAAGAGTGTTTCGGTCGCGCGTCGTGGCGCTGAGTAACTAGGGTCTGGCCCCGTGAGAGCAATACGCAGGTTCACCGTCCGTACCGTCCTTCCCGTGGAGCTGGCCGCCCTCGGCGAGCTCGTGCAAAATCTGCGCTGGTCCTGGCACCCGGAGACCATGGATCTGTTCGCCGAGGTGGATCCCGACACCTGGGAACGGGTCGGGCACGACCCGGTCGCGTTGCTCGGAGCGGTGCAGGCCGACAGGCTGGCCGAGCTGGCGCGTGATCGAAGGTTCCTCCGCAGGCTCGCCGACGCCGCGGACGACCTGCGGGAATACATGACCGCGCCCCGCTGGTACCAAACCCTGCCCGACGCCCCCGCGGCCATCGGCTACTTCTCGCCCGAGTACGGCATCGCCGCCGCGCTCCCGCAGTACTCCGGAGGACTCGGCATCCTCGCGGGCGACCACTTGAAGGCCGCCAGCGACCTCGGTGTGCCCATCCTCGGCGTGGGGCTGCTCTACCGGCACGGCTACTTCACCCAGTCGCTGTCGGCCGAGGGCTGGCAGCAGGAGCACTACCCGAGCCTCGACCCCGGCGGCCTGCCCCTGAGCCTGCTGAAGGAGGAGGACGGCGCCCCCGCCCGCGTCGCGATCCCCCTGCCCGGCGGGCGCACGCTGCACGCGCAGATCTGGGTGGCCCAGGCGGGCCGGGTCCCGCTGCTGCTGCTCGACTCCGACGTGGCCGAGAACGACAACGCCGCCCGCGACGTCACCGACCGGCTGTACGGCGGCGGCACCGACCACCGGCTCATGCAGGAGCTGCTGCTCGGCATCGGCGGGGTGCGCGCGCTGCGTGCCTACTGCCGTATCACCGGGCACCCCGAGCCCGAGGTCTTCCACACCAACGAGGGCCACGCGGGCTTCCTCGGCCTCGAACGCATCCGCGAGCTGACCGAGCACCGGCTGTCCTTCGAGGAGGCCCTGGAGGCCGTCCGCGCGGGCACGGTGTTCACCACGCACACGCCCGTCCCCGCGGGCATCGACCGGTTCCCCGCCGAGATGATCGAGAAGCAGTTCGGCGGCGACAACGCCTGGCCGACCGTTCCCGTGGAGCGCATCCTCGCGCTCGGAGCCGAGCCCGGCTCCCCAGAGGCCGGGGCCGACGCGGTGTTCAACATGGCCGTCATGGGCATGCGGCTTGCCCAACGGGTCAACGGTGTGTCCGAGCTCCACGGCGAGGTCAGCCGCGAGATGTTCCAGGGGCTCTGGCCGGGGTTCGACCTGGACGACATCCCGATCGGGTCGATCACCAACGGCGTCCACGCCCCCACCTGGGTCGCGCGCGAGGTGATGGAGCTCGCGGGCAAGGAGCTTCCCTCGCTGATCGAGAAGGCCCAGGGCTGGGAAGGGGTGCAGAAGCTCTCCGACGAGGACATCTGGGGCATCCGCGGCAGGCTGCGACGCCAGCTCGTCGACGCCGCACGCGACCGGCTGCGGGCCTCCTGGCGCGCCCGGGGCGCCTCCACGGCCGAGCTGGGCTGGATCGACGAGGCCCTCGACCCCGAGGTGCTGACGATCGGCTTCGCGCGGCGGGTCCCCTCCTACAAGCGGCTCACGCTCATGCTCAAGGACCCCGACCGGCTCAGGGAGCTGCTGCTCGACCCCGAGAAGCCCGTCCAGATCGTGATCGCGGGCAAGGCGCACCCGGCCGACGAGGGCGGCAAGAAGCTCATCCAGCAGATCGTGAAGTTCGCCGACAGCGAGGACGTGCGCCACCGCATCGTCTTCCTGCCCGACTACGACATGAACCTCGGCCAGCTCATGGTCCAGGGCTGTGACGTGTGGATGAACAACCCGCTGCGCCCGCTGGAGGCGTGCGGCACCTCCGGCATGAAGGCCGCGCTCAACGGAGGGCTCAACCTCTCCATCAGGGACGGCTGGTGGGACGAGTGGTACGACGGCAACAACGGCTGGGCCGTCCCAACCGCCGACGGCGTGGAGGACCCCGACCGCCGTGACGATCTGGAGGCGGGCGCGCTGTACGACCTGATCGAGCGAGAGGTCGCCGACCGGTTCTACGACCGCGCCGACGGCACCCATCCCCGGCGCTGGCTCGACATGGTCAAGCACACGCTCAGCTCGCTCGGACCGAAGGTCCTCGCCGGGCGCATGCTCCGCGACTACGTCGTCGACCTGTACGCGCCGGCCGCCGACTCGGCGCGCGATCTGTCCAAGGGCGACCACAGCAAGGCGCGCGAGTTCGCGGCGTGGAAGCTGCGGGTCACCCGCGCCTGGCCCGGCGTCCGGGTGGAGCACATCGAGGCGTCGGGCATCGGGGACACCCCCGAGCTCGGGGCGGCGATGGAGGTGCGCGCGACGATCGCGCTCGGCGAGCTGTCCCCGGACGACGTGAGCGTCCAGGCCGCGTACGGCAAGGTGGGCGGGCACGACGAGCTGATCGGCCCGTCGTACGTCACGCTCCAGGTGGACGCGGTGGGCGACGACGGCAAGGCGACCTACACCGGGGTCGTGCCGCTCGACCGCACGGGCGCGTTCGGGTACACCGTCCGGGTGGTCCCCGCGCACCCGCTGATGTCGTCTCCGGCGGAGCTGGGCCTCATCACGGTGCCCGAGGAGCCCGTCGGGATGACGAACGGGACTCTCCGCTAGGAGCCTTGGAGGGCATAACACCACAAAACGGGCAAGCTATCCCGAATGTACTGGCTGCCGACTGGGCAGGGCTGACGGAGGCAACGCGATTTCATCCGTGAAGGAGCGTGATCCGCCGTGGAAGGCTGGACATTCGAGGGACAGCCGGGAGCCCTGGGCGACACCACGACCACGCTGGTCGAGGGGGGATCGTTCTGCGTATGCGAGCAGAACGGCGACATCCTGCCGGGCGGGGCCCAAGGCGTGTACTACGCCGACACCCGCCTGGTGTCCCGGTGGGAACTGCGCGTCGATGACGCCCCCCTTGAGAGCCTGAAGGTGGTGCCGGGGGAGCCGTACCACGCCACCTTCCTCGGACGGACCCCGCCCCGGCCCGGCCGGGCCGACAGCACGATGCTGGTGATCAGGGATCGCTACGTCGGCGGCGGCCTGCGTGAGGACGTCACGCTGCGCAACCTCGCCGACGAGGCCGCGGGATGCCTGGTCACCCTGATGGTCGCCTCCGACATCGCCGACCTGTTCGAGGTCAAGGCCCACCGCATCCAGTGGGTGACCGACGTCGAGACGATCGTGGACAGCACCGGGCTGAAGATCGTCTCGGCGAGCCGGTCCCGGGGGGCGCGGGTCATCGCCGACTCCGAGGGGGCGGAGTTCAACGCGATACCCGGCCTGCTGACCTTCAGGACCGTCGTGCCCGCGCGCAGCGAGTGGCGGGTCACCCTCCAGGTGAACCCGATCCTCGACGGGGAGGAGGCGCCCGCCTGGTTCTCCGCGCGCCGCCCGGTCGAGCACGCCGAACCGGCCATGCGCCTGGCCGAATGGGTGCGGAGCAGCCCGGCCATCAGCACCACGAACGTCCCCCTGGCCCAGGCGCTCCGCAGGTCGAGGACGGACCTCGGCAGCCTGAGGCTTTTTGAGAAGGACCGCCCGGAGGAGCTTCCTTCGATCGCGGCCGGCGCGCCCTGGTTCATGACCCTCTTCGGCAGGGACTCCCTGCTGACCTCGTGGTTCGCGCTCCCGCTCGACCAGACCCTGGCCCTCGGCACGCTGCGCCGCCTCGCCGAGCTCCAGGGCACCAAGGTCAACCTGCTCACCGAGGAGGAGCCCGGCAAGATCCTCCACGAGCTCCGGTACGGCGTGGAGCCGGGGGCGCCCGCCTCCGCCGGAGGCCAGCCGTACTACGGGTCGGTCGACTCCACCCCGCTGTTCGTCATGCTCCTCGGCGAGCTGCGGCGCTGGGGCCTGGCCGGTGACGACGTACGGCGGCTCCTCCCGCACGCCGACGCGGCACTCGGCTGGATCGAGGACTACGGCCAGTGCGAGCGGTTCCTGTGGTACCGGCGCAAGACCGACCGCGGCCTGGTCAACCAGGGGTGGAAGGACTCGTTCGACGGCGTGAACTACTCCGACGGCAGCCTTGCCAGGGCTCCGATCGCCCTGGCGGAGGCCCAGGGGTACGTCTACGCGGCCTACATCGCGCGCGCCAACCTCGCCCACGAGGAGGGGGACGCCGAGACCGAGGGGCGCTGCGAGAAGCAGGCGGAGGCCCTGCGGGAGGCGTTCAACGAGCGGTTCTGGATCCCCGAGCGGGGCTACTACGCGATGGGGCTCGACGGGGAGGGGCGCCTGATCGACGCGCTCGCCTCCAACATGGGCCACTGCCTGTGGACGGGGATCGTGGACGAGGACAAGGCCCCGTCCGTGGCCGAGCACCTGGTGTCGCCGGAGATGTTCAGCGGGTACGGCGTGAGGACCCTGGCGACCGACATGGGCGCCTACAACCCGATGAGCTACCACAACGGGTCGGTCTGGCCGCACGACAACGCGATCATCGTGGCCGGGCTGATGCGCTACGGCTTCGTCGAGGCGGCCCAGCGGATCGCCGAGGGGCTGCTGGAGGCGGCGCAGGCGTGCGCCGGGCGGCTCCCCGAGCTGTTCTGCGGGTTCGGGCGTGAGGAGTTCCCTGCGCCCATCCCGTACCCGACCTCGTGCGCGCCCCAGGCGTGGGCCGCGGCCACACCCATCCACCTGGTCAGGTCGCTGCTGCGGTTCGACCCGTGGGTGCCCTACGGGAAGGTGTGGGTGGCGCCCGCGCTGCCTGACGGGTTCGGCCTTCTCCAGGTGTCGAACCTGCCCCTCGGTGAGGCCAGGCTCATGGTGAAGGTGCAGGAAGGCGACGACTCCGCCACCGTCTGCGGGCTCCCCGGGGGAGTCCAGCTGATCAACGAACCGCGCCCGCCGACGGCGGTCTCCGCGCCGGACCGTGACTGATTTCGCGACGTCACGGAGGGGTATGAGCACTCCGGGGATCCGGCTGGAGGTGCGCTCCGACATGGCCACATCGATCGGCGTCTTTGGGCGGCGGCACGCTCCGCGACAGGCCGGAGGCTCTGGAGGCCTGCATATCGCCATGGTGGCGCCGCCGTGGTCGGAGGTGCCGCCCAAGGGGTACGGCGGCATCGAGGCGATGCTGTCCGACCTCGTCGGCGGCCTGATCAGGCTCGGCCACGATGTGACCCTCATCGGGGCGGGCAGGACCACGACCAAGGCACCCTTCCTGCGCACCTACAGCCGCGCGCCCTCCGAACGCATCGGCGAGCCGATGCCGGAGGTGCTGCACACGGCCATCGCCGCCCGGCTCCTGGCCCAGCTGGACGCCGACATCGTTCACGACCACACCCTCGCGGGGCCGCTCACCGCCCTGGGCAGGACCGCCCCGACCGTCGTGACCTGCCACGGGCCGGCCGACGGGGAGCTCGGGGAGTACTACCGCACCCTGGGCGACCGCATCTCCCTGGTGTCGATCTCGCTCGCCCAGCGGACCTACGCCCCCGACCTCAACTGGGTCGGGCAGGTGTACAACGCCGTTGACACCCGCACGTTCCCCTACAGGGAGCGCAAAGAGGACTGGGTCCTGTGGATCGGGCGGTTCGCCGGGGACAAGGGGGCCCATCTGGCCATCGACGCGGCGCGCGCGGCCGGCCGGCGCATCGTGCTCGCGGGCAAGCTCGTCGAGCCGGCCGAGTTCGCCTACTTCAACGAGCACGTCCGCCCGAGGCTCGGGCCGGACGCCCGGTACGAGGGCGAGGCCAACATCGTGCGCAAGCGCCAGCTCATGGCGGCGGCGCGCTGCCTGCTCTTCCCCATCACCTGGCAGGAGCCCTTCGGCCTGGTGATGATCGAGGCCATGGCCTGCGGGACGCCCGTGGTCGCCCTCGGGCTCGGGTCGGTGCCCGAGGTGGTGGTCGACGGGGTCACGGGGTTCGTCCGGCGGTACCCTCACGAGCTGCCCGCCGCCATCGAGGCGGTCGACGGGCTGCGCCCCTCCGACAGCCGCGCGCACGTGGAGCGCGACTTCGACGTCATGTCCATGGCGACCGGGTACGAGCGGGTCTACCGCGAGGTCGTCGCGCGCGCCGGGGTGCCGATCCGCTGATCGCGCCCGCCCGTATCGTGGTGGTGCCGCGCTCCCGGGATCGGGGCGCGTACCACTGAGGAGGGCGTCATGACGGAGTTCGTACGTGTCGAGGCCGGCGGCGGGGTCGCGACCATCCGGCTGGACCGGCCGAAGATGAACGCCCTCAACGGGCAGGTCCAGCGGGAGCTGGCCGCGTGCGCCCGCCAGGTGGACGCCGACCCGGCCGTGCGCGCCGTGGTCATCTACGGGGGAGAACGGGTGTTCGCCGCAGGGGTGGACATCAAGGAGATGGCCGACATGACGTATGCCGATATGTCGGCACACTCGGGGGAGCTCCAGGCGTGTTTCACCGCCGTGGCGAAGATCGGCAAGCCCGTCATCGCGGCGATCACCGGCTACGCCCTCGGAGGGGGCTGTGAGCTGGCCCTCTGCGCCGACTTCCGCATCGCGGGCGAGGGCGCCAAGCTCGGCCAGCCCGAGATCACGCTCGGCATCATCCCGGGCGCGGGCGGCACCCAGCGGCTGCCGCGCCTGATCGGCCCGGCCAGGGCCAAGGACCTCATCTTCACCGGGCGCCACGTGGGCGCGGCCGAGGCGCTCGCCATCGGCCTGGTCGACAAGGTCGTCCCCGACGCCGACGTCCACGCGGAGGCGCTCGCCCTCGCCGAGCGGTTCGCGGACGGCCCGGCCGTCGCGCTGCGCGCCGCCAAGCAGGCCGTCGACCACGGGCTCGACGTCGACCTGACCACCGGCCTGGAGATCGAGCGGCTGCACTTCTCCGGCATGTTCGCCACCGAGGACGCCCGCGCCGGGCTGCGCGCGTTCGCCGAGAAGACCAAGCCCGAGTTCACCGGCCGCTGACCGGCTCGTACGGCCTGCGGGCACGCCGCCGCGGGAAGGGCGGACGGCGGGCGTGCCCGTAGCACCGGGCCGGGGCGGTGCCACCATGGGGAATATGACATAACGGTATTCATCGGCAGTTCGGAGAGATCATGGTTTCCCGCTAAGGTGACCGATCATGTCGCGGTTTGTAATGCGCGTCCTGGCGCCTCTGCGGGTCCGGCGCGCCATACTTGGCCGGTTGGACGGCCGTTACGTGACGCGGGCCGATCACCGGCAGGACGTCCGGGATTCCCTGTGGGAGGTCCAGGCGCTGAAGCGGGAGGTCACGGCGCTGCGGCGCGAGGTCGACCAGCTCCGTCGGCGTGCTGCGGGCCCGACCGCGCCCTCCACCGACCCGAAGCTCGCGGCCAGGGTCGAGGACGCCCACCGGCTCGCCACGGAGACGGCCTCGGCCGTCGACCACGTGCTCCAGTCCGAGGTCCTGATCTGGCAGGCCATCGACGCGATCCGCGAGGCCGGGGGCTCGGAGAAAGCGGCCCCATGAGGGTGGGCTGGGCGGTGGACGGCGATCTCTGGAGGCTGCGCCTCCGGCTGGATCCCGGTGAGGACCTCACCGGCACCGTCACCGACGGCCAGCGGGTGGAGCTCGCCACCGACACCTGCCACCTGCGGCTGCCGCGTTCGACCGGTGAGGCGTCCGTCCATCCTGACCTGCGGGCACTCGCCGCGTGGACGGTGGTCGCGCCCTGGACGTCCGGCAGGATCGTCTTCGACCGCCCCATCTCCTCCGAGCTGGCCGCGGCCCTCCACAGCGGCTGGGGCGTCGAGGCGGGACCGGCCGGCGAGTCGCCCCGGACGCCGGGGACCCGGCTCGCGATCTCCTACAGCGGCGGCGCGGACTCGGTGGCGGTGGCGGCGATCCTGCCGGACGCGCCCCTGGTCCACTTCCGCAGGGTGAGCCACCCCCGCGTCCCCAACCGGTGGACGCACTACCGGTCCGACGTGCTCGCCGGCCTTGCCCGGAAGACCGGCAGGGACGTGACCACCGTCGAGTCCGACCTGGAGTTCCTGCTGCGGCACCCGCGCCCCGGGTATCCCGAGCACCATGCCGTCATGGCCGGCGCGGTCCTGCTGGCCGGGGCCATGGACCTCGGCGGCGTGGCGCTGGGGTACGAGATCGGCTCGCGGTGGCTCGGCGGCGGCCGGTACGTCCACAGGTACACCCCCGACAACCCCATGTGGTCGGCCCACGGGCCGTGGGGACGCCTCTTCGCCGCCGCGGGGCTGCCCCTGGTCCTCCCGGTGGGCGGGATCAGCGAGGCCATGACGATGCGGCTCGCGCTCGGCTCCGAGCTGCGGGACCAGGTGCGCTGGTGCCTGCGCGGCGACAGCGACGGCCCGTGCGGCCGGTGCGGCAAGTGCCTGTACAAGGAGCTCATCCAGGCCGCCATCGAGCGGCGCCCGATGAAGACCACGATCACCGCGGACCGGCCGGTTGCGCGCAAGTGGCAGCAGCCGCCGCCGTACGGGGGCCAGGAGATGATCGAGTACGGCTGCGCCCACGTGCCCGGCATCGAGGACACCCCCTTCGCGAGGGCCGCCGG
Organism: Sphaerisporangium sp. NPDC049002; assembly: GCF_040649355.1. NCBI lineage: Bacteria > Bacillati > Actinomycetota > Actinomycetes > Streptosporangiales > Streptosporangiaceae > Sphaerisporangium > Sphaerisporangium sp. NPDC049002. Next base: position 69,768 of record NZ_JBEZFH010000011.1, read on the forward strand.
GTACCTCGGGGCGACGCGCGAGTCCACCTTGTGGCTGGAGCGGTGCTACCCTCCGGCCGTCGAGGAGATCCCCGAACCATGGCGGAGGGGGATCGAGTCGACCATGCTTGACGAGTTCGGGTTCATGAACGCGGAGGACATGGAGCGGGTGGAGAGCTGGGGACGGCGATGAAGGTTTACCTGTCGGTCGACATGGAGGGCGTGACCGGGCTAACCGACCCCGAGGAGATGCACGCCGGGGGCCGGGGCTACGAGCGCGGCTGCGAGCTGATGACCGCCGACGCCAGTGCCGTGATCGCGGGGGCCTTCGAGGCGGGCGCCTCCGCCGTGGTCGTCAACGACGCCCACGGATCGACCAAGAACCTCCGCGTCGACCTGCTCGACGCGAGGGCCTCGCTGATCCGGGGCCCGGGTAAGCCGATGCGCATGGCCCAGGGGCTGACCGCCGACTTCCAGGCCGCCTGCTTCGCCGGGTACCACGCCCGGGCCGGCGTCCAGCACGGAGTGCTCAACCACACGTGGATGGGCAAGGAGATCCACAACGTCTACCTCAACGGCGAGGTCTGCGGGGAGACCCGGCTGGTGGCCGGGCTCGCCGGGTTCCTCGGGGTGCCGGTCGCGCTGGTGACCGGTGACGAGGCGGTCTGCGAGGAGGCCCGCGCGCTCCTCGGCGACGTCGAGACCGTCGCGGTCAAGAAGGGCATCGACAGGTTCTCCGCCGAGCTGCTGCCGCCCAGCGTCGCCCAGGCGCTGATCCGGGAGGCCGCCGCCCGGGCGCTGAACCGCCTGAGCGACTTCCGGCCCCACGAGGTCGCGCCTCCGTTCACGCTCGGGGTCGAGTGGAACTCGACCGCCATCGCCTCGGGCTGCGCCCTCGTCCCCGGCGTCCGGCTGGTGGGCCCCCGGCACACCGAGTTCACCACCGAGGACTTCCGCGACATCATGGGCCTGCTCGGCGTCTTCGCGACGCTCGCGGGCCAGGTGGCCTGCGGCAGCGGCGTGTACGGCTGACCCATGGAGACCGATGGGTTACCAGGGCGTGACCGGCTGACGCGCAGGTCGCTGCTCGTCGGCATTGGCGCGGCCGGTGGCGCCGGCGCCATGTACGCCGCGATGGGGGTGCTGGGACTGGCCCCCTCCAAGGAGACGGCGCCCGTGCGCCCCGTCGGCGGCGCGGGAGCCCCGGCCCCGTACGTCCCGCCGCAGCCCTCCGACTTCTCCCTGCGCGGCGGGGGTCCGGCCAGGGTGCTCGTGCTCGGCGCGGGCGTGGCCGGGCTGGCGTGCGCGTACGAGCTGGGCAAGGCCGGGTACGACTGCACGGTCGTCGAGGCCCGTGACCGCGTGGGCGGGCGCAGCCTGACCCTGCGCGGCGGGGACGCCGTGACCGAGCTGCCGGACACTTCGGGTGCGGGCGGTGAGACCCAGCGGGTCGCCTTCGGGGCCGGCACCTACTTCAACGCGGGACCGGCCCGCATCGCCCAGTGGATGGTGACGCTCGACTACTGCCGCGAGCTGGGCGTCCCCCTTGAGGTCTTCGTCAACAACAACGCCGGCGCCTACGTCCTCACGGCCGGCATGAAGCGGCCCGTGCGCGCCCGTACGGCCCGCGCCGACGCCTACGGGTACATCTCCGAGCTGCTGGCCAAGGCCACCGACGCGGGGGCGCTCGACGCCGAGCTGACCGGCGCCGACAAGGAACGGCTGCTCGACTTCCTCTCCGAGTTCGGGGAGATCGGCCAGACGCGCGGGTACACCGGCGGCGAGCGGCGGGGGTACCGCGTGAACCCGGGAGTCGGGCCGGGCACCCCCCTCGGCCCGCCGCCCTCGCTCACCGAGATCCTGAGCCAGGGCCTCGGCCGGATGCTGACCATGGACGCGGGCTACGAGCAGGCGATGCCGATGTTCCAGCCCGTGGGCGGGATGGACTCCATCGTCCGCGCGCTCGCGGGACGCGTCGGCGCCGAACGCATCAGGACCGGCACGCGGGTCACGAAGATCACGAACCGGCCCGAGGGGGTCGAGGTCGCCGTCGAGAACGGGGCCCCGCTGAAGGCCGACTACTGCGTCGCGGCGCTCCCCCCGCACCTGCTTGCGAAGATCCCGGGCAACCTCGGCGCCGACGTCAGGGCCGCGCTCTCCGCCCCCGTCCCGCTGTCGGCGGGCAAGCTCGGCCTCGAATTCGGCCGTCGCTGGTGGGAGATCGAGGACCGCGTGTACGGCGGCGCCACCGAGACCGACCTGGACGTGGGCCACATCTGGTACCCCTCCTACGGGTTCCACACCGAGCGCGGCCTGATCGTCGGCTACTACAACACCGGGCAGGACGCCGAGAGCTACGACGGGCTGCCGCACCGTGAGCGCCTGCGCCGGGCCCTGGTCCAGGGACGGAAGGTCCACGGAGGCAGGTACGGCCAAGACCTGCTCACGAGCGTCTCGGTCGCCTGGCGGCGGCAGCCGCACATCGAGGGCTCGTGGGTGCGCTGGCCGTCGATGAACGGGTTCTCGCTGCTCCAGCGGCCCGCCGGACGGGTCTACTTCGCGGGCGACTGGCTCACCCACCTGATCGCCTGGCAGGCCGGGGCCTTCGAGTCCGCCCGTAAGGTGGTGACCGAGCTTCATCACCGCGTACTGAAGGAGGGGTGACCCATGAGGCTGGGCACGCTCGACTGGGTGCCCGCGGGGGAACGGCGCGACCTGCTCGCCGACCCGGTGGCCCGGGTAGTTGCGACCATGACCGACGAGGTCGCGGTGGCGCCCATCGACCCGGCACTCGCCGACACCGCCGCCTTCTGCGAGCGGTACGGCGTGGGGCTGGGGGAGTCGGCCAACTGCGTGATCGTGGCGGCGAAGCGGGGCGGCGAGACGCGCTACGCCGCCGTCATGGTGCTCGCGACGACGCGCGCGGACGTCAACGGCGTGATCCGCCGGCACCTGGACGCCCGTAAGGCCTCCTTCGCCCCGCAACGGGACGCCGTGGAGATGTCGGGCATGGAGTTCGGGGGCATCACGCCCCTCGGCCTGCCCGACGACTGGCCCGTGCTCGTGGACGCGGAGGTCGCGCGGCAGCCGTACGTCGTCATCGGCAGCGGCATCAGGGGCTCCAAGCTGGCGCTCGCCGGTGAGGCCCTGACCCGCCTGAAGACCGCCGACGTGGTGGCACTCGCCCAGTGAGGTGTCCGCCCTGTAAGACTTTCCGGATATGGGAAACCCTGGGGGCCGCTTTATCCGTTGTACTACCGGGAATGTGGCCTCCTGGTTCATCTCATGGGCGGGGTTTAAGCCGGTATGGTGCTACGTGCCGTCAAGAACCGCGGGCGGATGCCCGCGGAGTGCTCTCATCGCCACTATGGGCCGAAGGGAGAGAGCGGTAGCCGCGCGGGGGCGGTCGGCTACCGGTCGGCTGGCAACGGGGGTTGCCCGCCGCGATGGCAGTCGGCTATGTCGGCGGGCCACGTCATCAATTGCCGACCGGTGTTTTCCGGTATGGGCATTGCGCAAAGTAAGCGAAATGTGACAATTGGAGCAAGGCGCTTCACTCCGGACACCAATGCCGGGGCACCGCCGGAGATCAGATGAATCAGGACGACCGATTGGGCCCCTACCGGCTGCTCCGGCGGCTCGGTGAAGGCGGCATGGGCGTGGTCCATCTCGCCCTCGACTCCCAGGGCAGGCAGGTCGCCGTCAAGGTCCTGCGCGCCGAGGTCACCGGGGACGACGTGGCGCGCCGCAGGCTCGCGCGCGAGGTCGAGACCATGCGCCGTGTGCGCAGCAGGCACATCGCCGAGGTCGTCGACGCCGACGTCACCGGCAGCCGCCCCTACATCGTGACCCGTTACGTCCCGGGCAAGCCCCTGGACGACACGGTCAAGCAGGACGGACCGCTCGCCGTCGGCCCGCTGCTGCGGCTCGCCTATGGTGTGGCCGATGCCCTCGCCACGGTGCACGCCGCCGGGATCATCCACCGCGACCTCAAGCCCGGCAACGTGCTGATGCTCGACGGCGAGCCCGTGCTGATCGACTTCGGCATCGCGCAGGCCGTCGACGCCACCCGGCTGACGCAGACCGGCATGTTCATCGGCACCCCCGGCTACCTCGCCCCCGAGATCATCGAGGGACACGAGGCCGGGCCGGAGGTCGACGTCCACGCCTGGGCCGGCACGATGCTCATGGCCGCCACGGGCCAGCCGCCGTTCGGCAAGGGCACGCTGGAGATGGTGTTCTACAACATCACCGCGGGCAAGGCCAACGTCGACGCCGCCCCGGCGATCCTGCGGCCGCTGCTCCGCGCGGCCTTCCAGCGCGAGCCGGCCAGGCGGCCCACCGCCGCCGAGCTCGCCGCGCAGCTCTCCCGGCTCGTGCCTCCGGGCCCGGGGCAGGGCCGTCCGAACGTCCCCGACGAGATCCTCACGGTTCCTGACATGTCGGGAAATCCGGCCACGGGGACGGCCATGCGCCCCGGGGTGCCGTCTCCGGGCACGCCGGTCGCACCGGCCAAGCCCGCCGAGGAGTACGTGTCCCTGCTCGGCGAGGCGCCGCAGAGCCCCGGGGCCGTGGCAGGCGACCCGTGGCCGACCGTCCGCGTGACCGGCGACGAGCTTCGCAGGGCCGGCATCTCCCGCGAGCGGCCGGTCTCCACCGACGCGCCCGGTGCCCGCCCGGGCACCGGGACCCAGGGCACCGGGGCCCAGGGCACCGGAGCCCAGGGCGGCGGGGTGCGAGGCGCCGGGATGCAGGGCGGCGGAGTCCAGGGCTCCGGGGTGCAGGGCTCCGGGGAGGGCCAGGTGCCCACCCGGTACGCCCCGCCGACGCCCGCCCAGCCGTGGAAGGCCGCCCAGCCCGCGCCGCTCGACCAGGGCGAGGTGCCGACGCGGCGCGTGAGGCCCGAGGAGCTGAGCGACCTCGACGTCCAGGCCAAGCCCTACCGCGCCACCCCGGCGTCCCCGGCGGGGCCGGCCGGGCCGGTGCCGCCGCCGCGCTCGCACCAGCGGCCCCCGGCCGCGCAGGCGTCCCCGGCAGGGCCCCCCGCGCGGCCGTACCACCATCAGGCGCTCTTCGAGCAGGCCCCCGACCTGTTCGAGATGACGCCGCACGTGCGGCAGGAGCATCCCGCGCCCTACGTGCCGACCGTGCACCTCCCGCCGGAAGCGACGCACGGCTTGGGGCAGCACCAGGGCCACGGCGACGACCTGCTGCGGCGGTCGCCGGTGTACGGCGTGGCGAGCGTGCTGGCGCTGTTCGTCGTCGTCGGCGCCGCCGTGGTGGTCCCGGTCGTGGTGACGGCGCTGGGGGTCGTCGCCGCCATGCTCCTCAGGGCCGCCGACATCGCCCAGCCGAAACTCGCCACCAGACGCCCGGCCTCCGCCGCCGCCTCCGACGTGCTCCGCGTGCTCGGGCAGCCCGGGGCGCTGGCCAAGTCCATCGGCGTGACCGTCGCGCTCGTGCCGTACGCGCTGATCCTGGGCGTGCCGGTCACGCTCGTCCTGACCTTCCTCGTGAAGTCGTCCGGGAGCATGGCTCTGAGCTGGGGGGTCGCCGTCTCCCTGTGGGTCATCTGCGCGGGGCCGGGCGTCGAGGGGCCGGGCCGCCAGATGACCAGGGCTCTGGCCGCCGCCTTCCCCTCCAAGGGCGCCGCGGCGGCGATCACCGTGATCTTCGGCCTTGCGGCCGCGCTCGTGGCCGTCTACGCGGTGAGCCTGCTCGTCATGCCCGCCGGGGAGGCAGTCTGGAGTCCGGTGGACGTGTCCACCTGGCTCGATCGATTGGAAGGCCTTCAAAGGAAGGCAGGATGACGGGGGAAACGGTGCCGGAGACGCTGGACAGACTCGGTCCCTACCGGCTGTTGCGCCGGTTGGGCGAGGGCGGCATGGGCGTCGTCCATCTCGGCCTCGACCAGGAGGGCAGGGAGGTCGCCGTCAAGGTCCTCCACCCGCACGTGGCGGCCGACCTCAAGGCCCGCGACCGCCTGACCCGCGAGGTCGAGACCATGCGCCGGGTGCGCAGCCCGCGCGTCGCCGAGGTGCTCGACGCCGAGCTGACGGGGGCCACGCCCTACATCGTGACGAGGTTCGCGCCCGGCCGCACGCTGGAGGAGACCGTCCTTTCGGACGGCCCGCTGTCCGCGCGCGAGGTCATACGGCTGGCGCGCGGCCTGTCCGAGGCGCTGATCGCCATCCACGCCGCCGACGTCATCCACCGCGACTTCAAGCCGGCGAACGTCATGCTGGTCGACGGCGACCCGCTGGTCATCGACTTCGGCATCGCCCACCTGGTCAACGCGACCCGGCTCACGCAGACCGGCATGTTCGTCGGCACCCCCGGCTACCTCGCGCCCGAGATCATCAGGGACGAGGGGATCACCCAGGCGGCCGACGTGCACGCGCTGGCGGCCACGGTGTTCTTCGGGGCGACGGGCAAGCCGCCCTTCGGGTCGGGCTCGTTCGAGATCGTCTGCTACAACATCATGGAGGGCCGGGCCAGCATCGACCAGGCGCCCCCGTGGCTGCGTGGCTGGCTGCGCGCCGCCTTCGCGGTGGACGCGGGCGCCCGGCCGAGCGCCCAGGGCCTGCTGGCGATGGCGAGGTCCCTCGACCCGAGCGTGACCTCCTTCCAGGAGGGCCCGCCGGCGCGGACCGGCCACACCCGCAGGCTCGACACCGTCCAGGGGAGCGGGCAGGTCCCCGACGGCACCCGTGTGCTCGACGGGTCCGTCCCGGACGCCACCCACGTGCTGAACGGCGCCGCCTCCGACGGCACGCATGTGCTGAACGGCTCGACACCCGACGGCACCCACGTGCTGAACGGCACGGCGGCCGACCGCGCGCTCGACGACCTCCCGCCGACCAAGCGTACGAAGCCGGCGTCCGAGGACAGCTACTCCGACCTGCTGCCCCCCGTGCGGTAC